>WFNG01000067.1 GCA_015488735.1 Bacteroidales bacterium
ATGGAGAAATACTATCCAACCTGGAAAATGCCTGAAGACCATCCTGTAGTACAAACCGGCGTCAGTGCATATAAAGATTTATACGGAAAAGCTCCGGTAGTTGACAAATGGACATTCTCCACCAATGGTGTTGTTATCAACGGTATTTATGGTATTCCCACCATTGGCTTTGGTCCCGGTAATGAGGAACTGGCCCATGCCCCCAACGAAAAATCACCGGTAGAACATCTCGTGGTAGCCAGTGCTTTTTATGCTGGTTATGCTTATAAATTTGCCGAAAATAAATAGAAACTAAAACAGAAGACAATGGATTTGAAACAACAGATAGAAAGATTAAAAGAACTTAAAACACAATTATACCAGAAAGATTTTCTGCTTACCTGGGAGAAAAGTGAAGATGAATTGAAAATGGTGCTGGAAGTGGCTGCTATTTTGAAAAACATGCGCGACGAAAACATCTCGTCAAAAGTGTTTGATTCGGGACTGGCTATTTCCAACTTTCGCGATAATTCAACACGTACCCGGTTTTCTTTTGCTTCGGCAGCTAATCTGCTGGGGCTTCACGTTCAGGATCTGGATGAGAAGAAATCACAAATAGCACACGGTGAAACAGTCCGTGAGACCGCCAATATGATCTCTTTTTTAAGCGACTTTATCGGAATTCGTGACGATATGTATATTGGGGAAGGCCATAAATATATGCTGGAAGTGGGTGAAGCGTTAGACGATGGTTATAAACAAGGTGTTTTGCCGGTACGTCCGGGAATCGTTAACCTGCAATGCGATCAGGATCATCCCACACAGTCCATGGCCGACCTGTTATCATTGAAAGAACATTTTGGTTCGCTGGAAGCACTGCGCGGAAAGAAAATCGTTATGAGCTGGGCTTATTCCCCAAGTTACGGAAAACCGTTATCCGTACCGCAAGGTATTATTACACTTATGTCACGCTTTGGCATGAATGTGGAACTGGCCTATCCCGAAGGTTATGAATTGATTCCCGAAATGGTGGACATTGCACGTAACAATGCCAAAGTAAGTGGCGGCAGCTTCCACATCGGCCATTCCATGACAGAAGCGGTAAAAGATGCCGATATAGTCTATCCCAAAAGCTGGGCACCGTTCCACGTGATGCAACAGCGCACCCAATTATTACAGAAGGGTGATGCAAACGGATTGGAAGATTTGGAAAAAGCCTGTCTTGCCGAGAATGCCAAATTTAAAGATTGGGAATATAATGAAGAAAAAGTACAGCTGACAAAAAATCAGGATGCTTTGTACATGCACTGTCTGCCTGCTGACATTACGGATATTTCATGTGATGCAGGAGAGGTGAGTAAAGATGTCTTCGAGAAATACCGTATTCCCACTTATGTGGAGGCCGGTTTTAAACCGTATATTATTGCCGCTATGATGTTCACCAACCGGTTTGAAAATGCACCGGGTACGTTAAGTGAAATACTTAAAAACAGCCCCAAAAGAGTATTGTATTAGCATACATGTTTTTTTTATCAGGTTTTCCTGAAAAAAGCCCGACGAATTTCGCCGGGCTTTTTTGTGGCTTGCCTTTTTGGTTAAATGGCAAGAAAAAAACAGGAAACTTCAAAGGGGTTGCAAAACGTTTTAAATCAGTTATCCTTCAAAGCTCCTGCGATACTTATTTTAAATCATGGTGATAAGGGTGCCGCCATTATTAACTCCCAGTTTCTCTGTATCGGTGATGATGGCATCTTTACCTGTATTTTTCACGAAATTTATGGCCGCTCTTATTTTGGGTTTCATGCTTCCATCACCAAACTGTCCTTCTCGCATATATTGCTCTGCCTGTAAAATGGTCATCTTGTCGATGGCTTTTTCCTGGGGTGTATTGAAGTTGATGAAAACCTTGGAGATATCGGTAAGAATAAAAAACTTATCGGCCCGGATACCAATAGCAAGGCGTGAAGATGCGAGGTCTTTGTCAATAACTGCTTCAATGCCCTTCAGTATTTTTTCCGATTCAAAATAGCAGGGAATACCGCCACCTCCTACCGTAATTACAATGTGTCCTTCTCTCGCAATTTTTTCGATAGTTTTTTGGTTATAAATGACAAGCGGTTCAGGGGAGGCCACCACTTTGCGCCATCCACGCCCGCGGGCATCTTCTTTAAAAACAGCACTGGATTTTTCCATGATGGATTTGGCTTCTTCTTTTGAATAATAGGGGCCGATGGGCTTTGTGGGATTTTGAAATGCGGGATCATTTTTATCAACTAAAACCTGCGTGATGAGCGTAATGATATCACGTACTTTATTTCGTTTCATTAAAACATTACGAAGCTGTTGTTCCAAAATATAACCGATAAATCCCTGGGAATATGCTCCGCAAACATCCATGGGCATTTCCGGAATATCGTATAACTTTTTCCCGGCACTGTTAGCCAGCAGAATATTCCCAACCTGAGGTCCGTTACCGTGGGTTAAAACCAAATTGTACTTTTTTACCAAAGACAAAAGTTTATTACTCGCCTCGGCTGCGTTGGTCGTTTGCTCTTCAATGGTTCCTTTTTGTCCTGCTCTTAATAAAGCATTTCCTCCAAATGCCACGACTGCTAATTTTTTCATAGTTTATAGTTTAAATATTTAATAATCAGACTAATAAAAGCTTACGCCCTTCTTTTTAAAGGCAAACAAACCACACCGCAACCTTATTTTGCGTATTGTCTGCCGTTGTTTGTAATATGTAGAATCCTGATGAAAGAAGCCAAAAACAAGATGAGCTTCTTCAGGTTTATTGCTGCATTTTATCCCAAAGCCGGAGCGCCTGCTTTTGTGAAAAAGCAAGTACATCGTCTTCGTTTATGGTTTTCATCCGGCGGTCTTTTACAATCAGTTTCCCGTTGGCAATAACGTGCCGTATATCGGCAGTCTGCAGCCCGAAGATAAAATGTCCCAAAAAATTATTTTCGGTAACAGGGGTGGGGCTTTTGTAATCTAAAACCACGAGGTTATTTTCACCATCCCCTTCAAAGTTGTTTTCCTTCAGGTAGCGATGGGCATTTCTGAACCGTTGATAGGCGGATGAAAAGTCAATGTTATCAAAAGTCTGTCCCACAAAAAAAGCCTGTTGTGCACTGCGAATCATGTTGCTGTGCATGCCATCGGTTCCCAACATTATGTTGTTTCCCAGATTTCTGCCATTGAAAAACCCCACGTGATTATTTAAATTACTGTCGGGATTTTGAACTATCCAGGCATTTGAATTTTGCGCCAGTTTTTTTTCTTCTTCCGAAAGATGCAGGCAGTGTCCCAAAATAGTTTTTGACGAATCAAGTGCGCCGGTTTCTTTCAGCCTTTGCAGAATGTTTTTTCCGTATTCCTTTTCTGTAAACTCCTCATCAAAGGTGTCTTCGGCCACATGAATATGGAATCCGGACTGGTATTTTTTCATGATATCAGCGGCTTTTTGCAGTGTACGGTCTCCTACCGTAAAAGAGGCATGTAAGCCTACCAGTCCCTGATGATTTTTCAAATAATTTTCGGTTTCTTCCAGTCCTTTGTTTGCAATTTCCTGTCCGTCACGATCAGAAATTTCGTAGCAGAGCAGGTGGCTGACACCTACCTGGTCAAATGCTTTGGCAATAATATCGAGAGAATCTTCAATGGCATGAGGCGAAGCATGGTGATCGATGACAAAAGTAGATCCTGCTTTTGCGCAGGCAATGGCTGTGGACAAAGCACTGGCTTCAATCATATCTCTGTCGAGAGATTTATCAAGTGTCCACCAAATGTATTGTAATATTTCAACAAAATTTTCCGGATTTTTCTTTGGAGCGCCCATTCCTCTTGCCAATGCAGAATAAACATGATGATGTCCCACCACAAACGATTTGGTAACAATCATCCCTTGGCAATCAATAACTTCTGTTTCTTTTGAAACGGCGGCATCTTCTGCCACAAAGACAATCTTTCCATCTAAACCTTCATTCACCAAAAGGTTTGTGTTTCTGAATTTCAGGGTTTCCCAATCGAGGAAACGGGCGTGTTTTAAAAGAATAGCCATAGGCAAAATGTTATTTCAAATTTTATACTCGGCTCATTCGGATTTGCAATCCGAATGTTACAGGGAGGGGGGATTTCAAATCCCCCGGCCCGGAAAACCCCCGGATTTCAAATCCGGAGGAGCACGAGGTTCAATAATATTATTTTTTGTTCAACGGCAGCTTCCGGCGTATTTTTCCGTCATAGGCACACAACGCGTTGGCCACTGCTCCGGCGGTAGGGACCAGCCCTATTTCTCCGATTCCTTTGGCACCGTATGGGCCAACAGGATCGGGTACTTCCACTCCTTTTACAACGATTTCAGGCGTCTCGTGAGCACGTAAAATACCCAGCTTACGGTATTTGTCGTGAACCAGATAGCCTTCTTTCATGGGGAGGTCTTCCGTAAGAGCATAGCCCAGTCCCATGGCTACGGCACCTTCAATTTGTCCTTCAAACAACATGGGATTCATGATCTTGCCTGCATCATGGGCTGCCACCAGCTTTTCCACTTCTCCTTTGTCATTAACAACGCACAATTGGGCGGCATAACCGTAAGAATAATGTATTTTTGGGTCTTCCACCATATCAGAGGGCTTGTTTGTCCAGTCGCAAACATATTGTCCGCTATAACTTTTTCCGGCCAACTCCTGCAATGTGCTGTTTTCCAGATCTTCTTTCAGTGCTTTTGCCGCGTTGATAACGGCCAGTCCGACCAAAGCCGTAGCCCGCGAAGAGGTGGTCATGCCGGTTTTGATGCCGGCGTCCGTGTCGATGACGACTTCAATGTTGTCGGGGTTTATGTCAGTCTCCTGGCAAAGTGTTTGTAGTGCCATATTATTGACTCCCTGGCCCATTTCCGTCCAACCGTGGTTCAGCCTGACTTTTCCTCCTTCAAGAATCTCTATTTTCACTTTCGATTCATCGATCATGCCATTTCCTACGCCTGAATTTTTTATTCCGGTGGCCAATCCGACATATTTTGCTTTGTAAAAATCTTCTTTCACCGCATCGAGACAGGCGCGGATTCCCACGCCAAATACTCTTTGTCCGGTGGAGGTGGTTAACCCGTCTACCAGTGCATTGTCGTACCGAAACTGCCACCGGTCGAATCCTCCCTGGCGACAGATATCATCGATACAAACTTCTAAAGCAAAAGTTACCTGGTTGGCACCAAAGCCGCGCATGGCCCCACAGGGGATGTTGTTGGTGTAAACGGTGCGCGCCACCATGGAAACTCCCGGAATGTAATATCCTCCGGCAGCATGGCCGGCCACCCGCTCCAGCACTTTCATGCCTACCGAGGCGTAAGCTCCTGTATCGCCGTAAGCTTCCAGTTTCAGTGCTATCAACTTGCCGTTTTCGTCAGCACCTACTTCCATATCCATGATGACCGGATGCCTCTTGGGATGCAGGCGGATAGATTCTTCGCGGGTGAGGGTGATTTTCACCGGTTTTTGGAGCAGATAAGCGAACAATGAAGTATGTCCCTGAATGGAAAGGTCTTCTTTTCCGCCAAAACCACCACCATTAGGAACCAGTTTAACGTGTACTTTATCTTCAGAGAGGCCTAAAATCATGGCTACCTGCCTTTGGTCTTCGTAAATGCCCTGACTTTGACTGTAAAGTAGGATGCCGCCGTTTTTGGCAGGTAGCGCCAATGCCGATTCCTTTTCCAGAAATCCGTGCTCAATACGTTGTGTTTCGTATCTTCCTTTGGAGATGTATTTTGCTTTCTTGAAAGCTTTTTCCGAATTGCCTATTGTTACTCTTACAGTGTCAAAATTGTTGGGACGCTCAGGATGCACGCGGTCTCCATCGATGGCTTCAAAAATATCGGTAACCGGTTTGTAAACTTCATAATCTACTTTGATAAGTTCCGCTGCTTTTCGGGCAATAGTATCTGTTTCGGCTACCACGCCGGCAATTACATCACCGATATAATGGGTCGTTTCTCCTTCGTCAATCATTACAGACCAGTCCTGAAGAATAAGGCCGACCTTTTTCTCTCCGGGAATGTCTTTTGCCGTAAAGACGCCGATAACACCTTTTAGCGCTTTGGCTTCAGAAGTGTCAATTTTTAAGACTTTGGCTTTGGGATAGTCGCTTAATTTCAAAGCTCCGAACAACATTCCTTCCTCTGAAAGGTCATCCACAAATTTTTTCTTTCCCAGAGCAGCCTCCATGGCTTTGTATTTGGGTTGTGATTCACCAATTTTTCCCGATGTTTTTCTCACTTCCAAATGAGAATGATTCCGAAGAGCTTCGGCAGCAGTCAAGGCTCCTTTTTCGATTTTTTTATAACCCGTACAACGGCAAATATGTGGTTTGAATGCTTTTTGTAGTTCTTTTACTGTGGGGTTAGGATTCTTTTCGAGCAATACTTTGGTTGTTGTAATAAATCCGGGCGTACAAAACCCACATTGTACAGCCCCTTCGTTTACCATGGCTGTGGCAATAGTTTCTTTGATGTAATCGGGGAATCCTTCCATGGTCAGGATGGTTGCGCCCTGTAATGTTCCCATTTTGGTAACGCACGAAAGTTTGGCTTTGCCGTTGATTTCCACTGTACAGGCACCGCAGGCAGCCTGGCCCGAACAGCCATCTTTTACCGAGGTGATTCCCAGATCTTTGCGTAAAAAGTTCAGAAGGGTATAGTTTTCATCTCCTTCATAGGTCAGCTTTTTGCCGTTAAGATTAAAAGTAATCATGATATTAAGTTTTGGAGTTCAGATAAATCAGGATGAATGGCTTTGGGTATGGAGATAACCTGTTGAACTGCGTTCAGGTCTTTCAAACCGCTTCCGGTAAGCAATACTATGTTTTTGCTTTTTGCAGGAAGCCGGTTATTCTTTTGGTAATGCAAATAAGCTGCAAAAGACGTAGCAGCTGCCGGTTCTGAAAACAATCCGGTGTTTACCGATAACTGTTTTGAAGCTTCCATAATGGCATTGTCTTCAACAGCAAGAACTTCTCCATTATATTTTTGCAGAAATTGTTTTGCCATAAAGAAGTTTCTGGGGATATCTACAGAAATAGAGTCGGCTATGGTGTTGCTACTGTGAAATTCGATGGTTTCTGAGTTAACGTTTCGGACGATGTTATCGCTGCCAGCAGACTGAACGGCAACAACAACAGGCATTTTATCTATCAATCCCAATTGAAGCAGGTCTTCAAATCCTTTATAGACGCCCGAAATGATAACGCCATCGCCCACGGGAACAAAAATCCGGTCGGGGACAGTATTGTCCATTTGGTCAAAAAGTTCAAAAGCCACGCTTTTCTTTCCTTCGATGGTCAGCGGATTAAAGGCCGTATTGCGGTTGTACCAGCCAAATTTTTCGGTGGCTTTCACACTCAGATCAAAGGCGTCGTCGTAGGTTCCTTTTACGGGAACAATTTTGGCACCATACATGATAATCTGTGTCAGTTTGGCCAAAGGTGCCTTTTCGGGAACAAGTACGATGGCTTTTTGTCCCGATGAGGCGCAAATACCTGCCAGTGACGAACCTGCATTTCCGGTAGAGGCTGTAACAATTATGTCGAGGTTTCGTTCTTTGGCAAAAGCAGCTACGAGGGTGGAAGCCCTGTCTTTGAAAGAATAGGTGGGATTTTGAGAATCATCTTTCAAAAATAAATCCTCTTTAAGATTTTGGCCGTTAAGCCGGTTTATTTTATACAATGGGGTTTGTCCCACACGGAGTGGCGGAAAGCTTTTCAGACTTTGTATGGGATACAAATCCAGAAATCCACTTTTCTTAAGATCTTTAAAAGTGGAATATTTTTTTTTGATTTCTCCGTAAGGATAAAGTACTTTTAATACTCCTTTAGGTGCTTCATCCGGCTTTTGTTTCCGACTACATTCGGGACATAAATAACGCAAACTGTTGTCGTGAAAAACCCGGCCGCAGTCCACACATTCATAATAAAACTTTTCTGTAACCTGTGCCATAATTCTTTTGCGTTTTGTCTTTAAACAAAATTAAGCAAATATCGGAAGAATAGATGTTCTTCTGATATTTGCTTAATGTAAAAAACTTTTTTATAATTCTTTCAACAATCCTGTACGCTCGTTGAATTCTTTAATGAGTTCGTCCCATCTTTTCACCTGCGTGAAAAGTTTAGGCCATATTTCGCGGTCATACCACAGGGTATTCAGGTCTTTTACATCTTTGGCCTGTTGTTCTACCCATGTAAAATATTTCAAATTATGAATGGCTTTTTGATCCTGATAACCAAATTCGCGCATGTTGTCAGTACGTTGTCCCATCAGACAGGCGGAGAAATCAGCAGCAGCATCATAAGCAGTATATTCTCCTCTTTCTTCTTCGAGTTCTTTCAGCCTGGAGTTATACATATCAACAGAATCGGTAGCGATGGTTACAATCATATCATCACCATTCATCTCAAAATATTTAGCTGTTTTGATGGCCGTAAGCAGGTTGGCGATAGAGGAAATGCCCATGAGTGGCAGGTTGGCGATTAGTTCTTCATCAAAACCAATGGAACGCAGGTATTTTTGTCCTTCGGGATCGTTAAACAAACGCAGCAGGCGCATAGGATCTTCATCGTCAATGGCCGAAACGGCATTGGTGTTTTTGGTGTTGTGAATCCATGGCACATGTTTATCTCCAATTCCTTCAATACGGTGTGCGCCAAATCCATTGCGGAGAAGAGTAGGGCACTGCAATGCTTCGGAGGCTACCACTTTTATTTGCGGAACAATGGTACGCAGATAATCACCGGCAGCGATGGTTCCTGCCGAACCGGTAGCTGAAACATAAGATGCCAACCGGGTATTTTTGTCTTTTGTCAGTTCAAATACTTCTTCAATAGCCTGACCGGTAACATTATAATGCCAGGCAGCATTTCCAAATTCATCAAACTGATTGAAAATAATCACATCATCGCGGGTACGCCTGAGTTCCCAGCATTTGTCATAAATTTCTTTTACATTGGATTCACTGCCGGGGGTGGCTATAACCGTTGATTTTACTACATTTCGCAGCCAATCAAATCGTTCCTGACTCATTTCCTGCGGTAAAATGGCGATGGGTTCGGTTCCCATAAGGCGGCTGTCGAAAGCACCGCCACGGCAATAGTTTCCGGTGGAAGGCCATACGGCTTTATGGTAGGAGGGGTCAAATTCGCCGGTGATAATCCGTGGAGCCAGACATCCGTAGGCAGCACCCACTTTATGTGCTCCCGTAGGAAAATACTTTCCCACCAGTAACACGATACGTGCTTTTACTCCTGTAAATTCGGAGGGAAGTTCGAAATAATTGGGTTTTCCGAAAAGTCCACCCTTTTCTTTGGGCTCGTTTTTCCAGGTAATACGGAAAAGGTTCAATGGATTGATATCCCACAATCCCACATTTTTTAAAGCTTTTTTTATTTTATCCGGAATGAGTTCGGGATGTTCTTGTTGTTCGAAAGTAGGCAAAATAATTTTTTGCTCTTTGAATCGTTTTACAGCATTTTCAAGGGCTTTTTCATTGATAACCCTGTCAGAAAAATGTATCATATTTTAGTGTTTTTAATTTTTACAAAGGTAGAAATATTTTATAAATGAAAGATTATATAATAATATATTCTTTAAATATTTGGTATAAAGGAAAAGTTTACTATTTTTGACTCATTATACAGCTGTTTATTATAGTGTGATAAATTTAATAACCAGAGCATAGAAAAAACAGCTGCTTTTTTATTGTTTAAAATTTAAATACAGGGAAAAATGGAAAAAAACAGAAAACAAATTGATGAAATTGACCTGAAATTGCTCAATCTGTTACAGGACAACAGCCGGATTACTATCCGTAAATTGTCAGAGAAGCTTTTTCTCTCTACCACGCCCATCTACGAAAGGATAAAAAAACTGGAAAAAAGCGGGTTAATCAAGCAATACATTACGTTGTTGGATCCCAAAAAAATTGAGCGCAACCTTATTGTGTTCATCTCCATTAACCTGTCAAAACATACCAAAGAGGTGGTGGAAGCTTTTGAAAAAGCTGTTGCCAGACTTGATGAGGTGAGTGAATGTTACTACATTTCCGGCAATTTTGATTTTTTACTGAAAGTATACTGTAAAGACATGGATGCTTACCATGACTTTCTCACAGACAAACTTTCGGTTATTGAAAACATTTCACAGTTTTACAGCTCCTTTGTCCTGACCAATTCCAAACTTTCCTATAAGTTTAAACTTTGATTACGCAAAAGGCAATTTTTCCATTCCCTGTAAAATAACGTGCATTTTGGCAGCTTCTTCCAGTTGGATGACTCCTTTGAAATTACCGGATTTAGGAGTAACTTCCCTGACGGAAAAATCGGTCTTATTTAACACGACTTTCCCCAAATCATTTTCAAAGATGTAACGGTCATCTTTTATGAGAAGAGAAGATGTTTTTCCTTCATTTTTGGCGAGAAGTTTTGTTTTACCACCATCTTTATCAAGATAATAACCATAGTTAGCCTCGTTAAACGAAGCTTTGGTCAGGAAGACTTTGGGCTTGGTTTTGTAAGGAGCTCCCTGGGTGGGGCAAAAGGTGTTGCAGTTTCCGCATTCGTTGCAAAAGTTATCGAGGTTCAGTATCTGGATTCCCTGCTTTATTTCAAAAGTGTTGCCAGAAACCAACTCGTATTGGTCTCCCGAAATAATGATTTTTTGCAAGGCTATGGATTCCTTTTTTGTTTCGTAATAGACATTGGCAAAATTGGGACATACTGTCGTACAAATATTGCAAACTTCATCGCACAACAGGCATCGCGAAGCTTCTTCCCTGGCCTGTTTTTCGGTGAATGTTCCGGTTACAATGGCAAAATTTTTCCGGTTGTCAAGTGGCAGCTCTTTGGGATGTACACCCGATATCCTGATGGCCTTTTTCAGCATCAGCTCTCTGAGGGATTTCTCTTCTCTTCCTGCCGGATGTTCTTCTCCCAAAGTGAAAGAGAGACCGGCTTTTTGGGTGATTTGTTCTGCTATTTTCCGGCCATCGGCAACCCCGTTGATTAACGAAGAGGCTCCGAGACGGGCATCGCCACCGATGTACACATTGGGTATTCGCGTTTCAAAGGAGTCCTGTTTTGTTTTCAGCAACCGGGCATCGGTAAAGTCAACGGTAATTTTCTGGCCTATGGCAGGAATAACCGTATCGGCAGGCAGGTCAAATTTACTTCCGGCAACAGGAACAGGGCGATGCCGTCCGCTTTCATCCGGCTCGCCGGGTTTCATCCTGATGCATTTTATTCCGATTACTTTTCCTTCAGCATCAGTAAGTATCTGTAACGGAGCTGCCAGTTCCACAAAGGCAACATTCTCTTCCATGGCATCCAGAATTTCCTGATAAACGGCAGGCATTTCTTCGATGGTACGCCGATAAACAAGTGTTACTTTTCCGTTTTCAGGCACCATTCGGAATGCCGTACGAGCAATATCCATGGCCGTGTTTCCGCCCCCGATAACCACCACACGGCTGCCCATTTCAAGGGTTTCGCCCTCTCTTACCTTTTCGAGAAAATCAAGCGAAGCATAAACCCCTTTGGCATCTATACCCGGAATGTCTAAAGCAGGAACACCCTGTGCGCCAACAGCGAGTATGGTAGCATAATACTCTTTCTGGAAACGCTCAAAATCTTCTTTGGAAACTTTGTGTCCATAATGGATGGCAACCCCCAGTTTTTCTATATCGTTGGTGTCTTTCCAGACAGAATCATCGGAAATTCTGAACTTCGGAATAGCCCCCGATACCATGCCGCCGGGTTTTTCCCTGGCTTCAAAAACCTCTACGGTAAAACCGTTTTTACGTAAAAAGTAGGCTGCCGACAGTCCTGTGGGGCCGGCGCCTACTATGGCTGCTTTTTTCCCGTTTTCAACAATGGCCGTTGCTGTATTATTTTCTTTGTGATTGTTATGCCACTCCACCACAAACCGTTTGATATCGCGGATAGCCAACGATTCATCATAGTTTATCCGGGTACATTTGGTTTGGCAAACATGGTCGCAAACCATACCGGTGGCATTGGGGAAAGCATTGGTTTCGGCAATCACTTTGTAAGCCGATTCAAAATCGCCATTGGCCGTATAATACATGTAAGAGGGAATTCCCTGATGGGCCGGACAAGTGGCTTCACACGGTGCGTTAATGCAGTCGAACTCATCCAGCGGGGTGGCGGTTTTTATGGAAGGGATTTTAATGTAATCCCGTTGATAGTGTGGCGCTTGAATGGTGCTTTCAGCATATTCCGTCAAAAAACGGAAAGCGGCTTTTCCCTCGTTTTCCCCGCTTGCTTTTGCAAGAACATATTCTTCTATATTTCTTGCATCCAGCTTGTTAAACGCTTCGGAAAGATTGGTAAAGTACTGTGCCATACGTGTATATCCGCCGGGTTTTAGAAGGTCGGAACAAACTGTAATGGTTTTGAAACCGCAGGCGAGTGTATCTGCTACATTAAAGGCATCAATGCCGCCCGAAAAAGAAAGGTTCAGCGTTCCTTTAAAATCCTTTTGCAGTTTGGCTGCTACATTGATAGAAATAGGATGCAATGCCCTTCCGCTCATGTACATCATGCTGTTGTCGGGAGTAAAAACATCCTTTTCATTCAGTGATTCCAGCGTGTTGGTCAGTTTTAGTCCGAAAGACAGGCCAAGTTCCTGTGAAAGCTGCTGCAGGGAAGAAATTATCTTTAAAGCATCCTGGTATTTCAGGTCGTGGTCAAAAGCTTCATCGGGGACGGTGGTTTTAAACTTCAGTTTGTCGTTCAGAATTTCTCTCAGTCGCTCCGACCCCAGCAAAGTTGGATTTAGTTTCACGAAAGTATGCAAACCGTGTTCTTTCAACAGGTACATCGCGATATCCTTTATCTCCCCGGCAGGGCATCCGTGCATGGTAGAAAGGGTGATGTTGTCGGAAATACAGGAGGGAATGGTGATATTTCTTATTTCCGGAAAAAGCGGTTCCAGCTCGGCTATTTTTTCTTCCAGTTCAGTTTTGGCATCCCGCATGTGCGTCAAAAACCAAAGGACATTTTCCTGTTGGATACCTTCCATGTTATAACCCACGCTCATGTTGAAAATGGTATCCACTTCACCTTCAAATCCCAAAACATGCTGAAGCAAATGAATAATAATCCACGCGTTGAGATATTCATGAAAGCTCTCTTCAATCTTTAATTCTTGTGACCATTCGCAGTTATAACCTTCATCCTGCATGTCGATACAGGGTTTTGATACATCCAGTTCGTCCAGTGTCTGGATGGTTTTCAACTCAATATACCGTGAACCCATCAGCCATGAGGCAATAATGTTTTGTGCCATTTGCGAATGCGGGCCGGCAGCAACTCCCAACGGAGAGGCCAGTTCATGACCGAAAAGCCGCGTGTGAAATTCGGGGTGATCTCCCGGCTGATAAAACAACGAACGGTCGATGCCCAGTATTTTTCCTTCGTGTTGAAGTTCGGTATAAAGCAATTGCCACAATTGGGAAATGGAAATGGGATGAAAACGATCAGACATATTAATATTTTTTTATTTAAAATCCTGGCAAAATTACTAAAAGAGGAGCGTATTTGCCACTTCTTTTTCACAGAGTCCTTTCCAACTAATTATTTTGGCAGAAAAGTAATTAGTTGGAAAGGACAATAAAAGGTTTGTTCAACAAGGAAATTAAACTTCCTGAATCATTTCAGCGGCAACCTCTTCAATTTCTTTTTCTGCTTCTTCCACAGTTTCTCCTATTTCTCCGGCACCTTTACCACCATTGAAAAATGCATTGAGCGTAACAGCTGTAATGGAACCCAGTGTAATACCACTGTGCAATATTGTTTGGCTCCAGGCAGGAAAATGTTTGAAAAATTCAGGAGCTACCAACGGAATAACACCAATGCCAATACTAATGGCAACGATAAAGATATTTTGCTGATTTTTGGTAAAATCAACACGGGAAAGGGTTTTGATGCCACTGGCGGCAACAATTCCGAACATGGCAATACCGGCTCCGCCCAATACCGGATTAGGCAACGAAGCAATAATGGTGGCCAGCTTAGGGAACAATCCGAGAACAACGAGAATAATACCTGAAGTTGCTACTACAAAACGGCTTTTTACTCCGGTTAAACCAACCAGTCCCACATTTTGGGCAAATGCCGTGTAAGGGAAGGCATTAAACATGCCACCGAGCATTGTGGAAAATCCGTCAGCCCGTAAACCACGGGTCAAATCTTTTTCTTTTATAGGCAGGTCAATAATCTCACCAATAGCAAGAAAATCGCCGGTGGATTCTACCATAGTAACCAACATCACAATAATCATGGCCAGAATGGCGCCGGTATCAAATTTTGGCAGTCCATAATAGAAAGGAGTGTCAAATCTTAGCCAGGGTGCAGCAGAAAGCCCGGACAGGTCTACCATCCCCAGCGGCCAGGCAATAAGCATCCCCACAAATAGCCCAATCAAAACAGAAATATTGGCGATAAATCCTGTGAAATATTTATTTATACCAAGAATGATAAGAAGAACTATTCCGGCAATGGCCAGAAATTCCAGCGATGCATAATTCGGATTACCGAAACCGCCTGCTGCCCAACTAATACCCACGGGTAGCAGTGAGATACCAATAATGGTGATGATGCTTCCCGTGACAATGGGTGGGAAAAAGCGCAGTAACTTACTAAAGTAAGGTGCAATTAGAAATGTAAAGGCACCGGCTACGATAACTGCTCCAAAAATAGTTTCCATTCCCTGATGCTGAGCAATCAAAACCATGGGGGTTACAGCAGCAAACGTAACGCCCTGGATAACAGGAATACGAATACCCATTTTCCAAATGCCAAGGGTTTGAATTAAAGTGGCTATACCACAAGTCAGGAGGTCTGCATTGATTAAAAATGCAGTTTCCGCTTTAGTCATATGTGCTGCGCTTGCAATAATAAGAGGAACGGCAACGGCTCCGGCATACATGGCCAAAACATGTTGTAAACCATAGACAAATAGTTTTCCTCCCGGCAGCATCTCGTCAACAGGGTGATTGCTTCTTCTCATAAGTAAAAAATTAAAGGTTAAAAAATGTTAATAATTTCAGAGGTCTAATTTAGAAGGATTAATTAGAAGTTCATATTATGAAGGGTAATTTGGGAAAATGGTATCTTTTGAATGTTTCTTTGTTTGTGTGGTGGAATAAACAAATATGATAATGGTATAATATGGTTATATTTTCTACAAAATTATGTATAATATAGTTTAATACTCTATAAAATTAGGATATAAAAGAGGGTTTTTTCTATATTTATGAATTGGGGATAAAGAAAACGTTCCCCGAACTTGGTTCCGGTGTGATTTATTTCATCCGGAAATTTGATCCGGTTACCTGATGAAATAATGATAATCAGATACTTTTGGTAAAGCAGGAAAGAAATTATTTAAACATGACGCCTTTGGTACTCAACCAGGCCGGTAGCTGTTTTGTGTGCTTTTTCTTTCATCTTGTGCATGTTTATTGTTAATACTTCTCCATCTTTTACGACCACTCTTCCGTTGATAATGGTCATCTTTACCAGACTTGAATTACCACAGGTTACCATACTGACCAGCGGGTCGTGCG
>WFNG01000068.1 GCA_015488735.1 Bacteroidales bacterium
GTTTCATTGTTTGATGTTTGCACCTTTTCGCTTCTTTTTTTTGCCTTGTTCGCCAGACTTGCGCACCTGTGGGAACAATACTTCGTCACGGTTGTCCGGGCTGTAAATTCCTTGCCGCAATACTGGCAAATACGTTGTACCTTAATATTACTACTCATGTTGTGCCTGTTTATGCCTTAGTGTGTCATGTTGTGTCTAAGTGTGCCACAATAACCCCAAAAAATACGAATTGAGGTACAAATAACCATATCAATCCGTTTGAGGTACAACAAAGGTACAAATATTTACCAAATAAACGTATAATAACGCAAAAAAATATCAACAACAGGACAATAAAAAAGCCCTGTAAACAAGGCTTAGTAAGCGTTTTATGAATGTTTTCTATTTGTTTGCTTTGTGCCGGTTATTTTCCGATACAAAACTTCCCGAAAATATTCCCCAGTATTTCATCTGACGTAACTTCTCCCGTGATGGAGCCGAGATAATAAAGCGCCTGGCGCACGTCAATAGCTACCAAATCTGTAGGAATATTGTTTTCAAAACCCTGTTCCACCACGTTAATTGAATCCAATGCATTGCGCAAAGCTTCGTAGTGGCGGGAGTTGTTGACTAAAACGTCATCGCCGGGACTGTCGTTTTTTACATGGTTTACCAGCGTTTCGGCCAGCAGGTGGATGTTCTCTTTTCGTTTGGCCGATACAAAAACCGTTTCCAAATCAAGTAATTCTTTAAGATGTCCCGGAACTTCTTCCATTTGATCTATTTTGTTGGCCACCAGTATGAAATGTTTGTTTTTATTATTGATATATGATTTATAATCGTTTAGTAACTCCGCCATGCTGGTCTTGTTCATACTACTGATATCACAGACATAAAGAATCAGCCTGGCCTGTTCAATTTTATCATAAGTTTTCTCGATACCCATGTTTTCAACAATGTCTGTGGAATCGCGTAATCCGGCAGTGTCAACAAAACGAAAAGAATAACCTTCCAGTGTAATGGTATCTTCGATGGCATCGCGGGTGGTGCCGGGAATCTCGGAAACGATGGCTTTTTCTTCGTTTAGGATAGCATTCAGCAAAGTAGATTTCCCCACGTTGGGTTTACCGATAATGGCAACAGGAATTCCTTTTTTTAACACATTGCCCATTACAAAAGATTCTTTCAACCCGACAAGTTCTTTTTTGATTTCGTTTAAAAGCAGGATAAATTGTTCTCGGTTGGCAAATTCCACATCCTCTTCGCTGAAATCCAGCTCCAGTTCCAACAGCGAAGCAAAATTGACAAGTTTTTCACGTAATTCAGAAATCTTTTCTGAAAATCCACCCCGCATTTGGTTTATGGCCATGCGATGTGCCGCCTTTGACTCAGAAGCAATCAGGTCGGCTACAGCTTCAGCCTGTGCCAGATCCATCTTGCCATTCAAAAACGCCCGCAGAGTGAATTCGCCGGGAGAAGCCATTCGTGCACCAACATCCAGAATAGTTTGCAACAACGCCTGCTGTACGTACTCAGAACCGTGACAGGATATTTCTACAGCATCTTCTCCCGTGTAGGAGTGGGGGGCTTTAAAATAGGTGAGCAATACCTCGTCCAGCACTTTCCCTTCACTGTAAACTTCACCAAAGTAAAGGTGATGACTCTGTATGGTGTTTTGTGAAATCTCTGAAGATTTTGGTTTAAAGCATTTTAGAGCTGTTTCGAGACTGTTTTTACCTGAAATCCTAACTATTGCTATGGCTCCCATTCCCGGAGGAGTAGCTACCGCTGCTATGGTGTCCGAATTGTAACTTACTGGTTGTGAGCTTTCCATGACCTAGTTTATAATTATTTATAAAAAACAAAAATAAGCAAGAAACTTTAAATGTTTCAATAAAACATATTACCTTTGGCACTTCATAAAAAATATGGATACAAAAATTTGTTCAAATGAGTATTTTAGTTAATAATGATTCAAAAGTTCTCGTTCAGGGTTTTACCGGGGGCGAAGGTACTTTTCATGCCTCTCAAATGATTGAGTATGGTACAAATGTAATTGGGGGTGTAACACCCGGAAAAGGCGGCCAGCAACATCTGGGCAAACCGGTTTTTAATACGGTAAAAGAGGCTGTTGACAATACAGGCGCCAATGTTTCCGTAATTTTTGTTCCACCGCCATTTGCTGCTGATGCTATTATGGAAGCTGCCGAAGCAGGTATTAAAGTTATTATTTGTATCACTGAAGGTATTCCTACAGAAGATATGGTGAAAGTAAAGGAATATTTGTCAGACAAAGATTCCCGTCTGGTTGGCCCTAACTGTCCGGGTGTTATTACTCCTGGTGAAGCCAAAGTGGGTATTATGCCTGGCTTTATTCATTCAAAAGGAAAAGTAGGTATTGTTTCCCGTTCCGGAACCCTTACTTATGAAGCTGTTGATCAGCTTACCAAAGCTAAACTTGGACAGACAACGGCCATCGGTATTGGCGGAGATCCGATTATTGGAACCACCACAAAAGAAGCTGTGGAACTTTTTATGAATGATCCTGAAACCAAGGGGATTGTTATGATTGGAGAAATTGGTGGAAACATGGAAGCAGATGCCGCTTATTACATTAAAGAACATGGCACCAAGCCCGTGGTAAGCTTTATTGCCGGAGCTACTGCTCCCAAAGGCCGTACCATGGGACATGCAGGGGCCATTATTGGTGGCAAAGCAGATACTGCCGAAGCTAAAAAAGCAATTTTACGGGATTGTGGCGTATATGTTGTAGATTCTCCTGCCGAAATTGGCAGCAAGATGCTGGAAGTATTAGGAAAATAGTTTTTTTATAAATTTGTTAATACAAGGCTGTCCACGTTGGTGGATAGCCTTTTTTTGATATCAGCCATTCTGCTTTTTTGTGCTGTCCCCTGTATTGCCCGATACCGGAAAATGCAGACTTTATCCCTGTGTAAAATTTTAATTTGGACTGAATACAAATAATAAAAGATTGTATCTTTGCATCAAATTAATAATGTACACAAGACATGTCCTACACAAGACAATTCACATTAGACAATACAGATAAAGAGATTCTGGCTAAATGGTACCAACTCATGACCTTGGGAAGGCAGCTGGATGAAAAGGCGCCCAATTATCTCAAACAGGCGTTGGGATGGTCGTATCATGCCCCTTATGCCGGGCACGATGGTATTCAACTTGCTATTGGCCAGGCTTTCAACCGGGATACTGATTTTCTGTTTCCGTATTATCGCGATATGCTCACCGCTATTTCGGCCGGGCTTACCGCGGAAGAAATTATTTTAAATGGTATTTCAAAAGCGGATGATGTAGCGGGTGGTGGACGTCACATGTCTAACCATTTTGCCAAACCCGAATGGCATATTCAGAATGTTTCTTCAGCCACAGGAAATCATACGCTTCACGCTGTGGGGGTAGCCCGTTCTATTAAAATTTATCATGGTAAGGGTGTTGCTATCAGCTCGCAGGGCGAATCTTCCACTTCCGAAGGTTATGTTTTTGAAGCCATAAACGGAGCTGCCAAAGAAAAGGTCCCGGTAGTTTTTGTTTTTCAGGATAACAAATATGGGATCTCTGTTCCACAGGCAGATCAGTCGGCTAACGTGCGTGCAGCTGAAAATTATCGGGGTATCCGAAACCTGAAAATTATGTATTGTGACGGTAAGAATGTCTTTAACTCCATGAATACTGTATTTGCGGCAAAAGAGTATGCCCAAAAAAACAGCCTTCCGGTGATTGTTCACGCCAATTGTGTCCGTATCCATTCCCATTCCAATTCTGACCGTCAGGAACTTTACCGTGACGAGAACGAAAGGCACTGTGTCCAGCTTTCCGATCCGCTGACGCGTTTCAGAATTCAACTTATCCATTCCGGAAAATTTACGGAAGAGGAATTGTCAGCTATGGATAAAGAGGCAAAAGCGATTATCTCTTCCGCGCACAAAAAGGTTATTAAAGCAGCAGACCCCGATCCGGCATCTATTTTTGATTTTGTAATTCCCGAACCCTATGTCAGCGATAAATATCCGGAAGGATTACATGATGGCCTTAATGGAAAAAAAATGCGTTTGATCGAAGCGCTGAATTCTACTTTGAAAAATGAATTTCGCCGTAATCCGGATACCTATATTTGGGGACAGGATATGGCCAATAAGGATAAAGGCGGTATCTTTAACGTTTCCAAAGGAATGCAAAAAGAATTTGGACCTGTACGCGTTTTTAATGCGCCTATTGCAGAGGATTACATCGTTGGGACTTCAAATGGGATGACACGCTACAATGATAAAATCAGGGTGGTGATAGAAGGAGCGGAGTTTGCCGATTATTTCTGGCCGGCCATGGAACAGCTGGTGGACAGCTCACACGATTATTGGCGCAGCAATGGTCAGTTTTCGCCCAATGTTACTATCCGTTTGGCTTCAGGTGGTTATATCGGTGGGGGGCTTTATCATTCACAAAACATTGAAGCAACATTAACTACGTTGCCTGGGCTGAGGGTCGTTTATCCTTCGTCTGCCGATGATGCAGCCGGTTTGCTGCGGACAGCTATTCGTTCCAAAGGGCTGACGCTGTTTTTAGAGCCCAAAGCCATGTACAACGATCCTTCCAGCGAAGCCCTTGTCCCCGATGATTTTGAAGTGCCTTTTGGTAAAGCAAGAATTCGTCGTGCCGGAACGGACCTCACCATCATAACATACGGAAATACTGTCCCTATGAGTTTGCAGGTTGCCGATAAGTTTTTTAAAGAAACCGGGAAAAGTATAGAAGTGATAGATATCCGGTCGTTGCTTCCTTTGGATGAAGAAACAATTCTTGCCTCAGTGAAAAAGACAAGCAGAGCACTGGTGGTGCATGAAGATAAAGTTTTTGCGGGGTTTGGTGGAGAAATTGTGGCTATGATTACAGACAAAGCTTTTGAGCTTTTGGACGCTCCCGTTAAACGTGTGGGCTCCACATTTACCCCGGTTGGATTTAACCGTATTCTGGAAAAGGCTATCCTTCCCAATATGGAAAAAATTGCTGCTGCGGCAAAAGAATTGCTGGAATACTAATTTGGAGTTTCCGGATGACGCATCTGCCTGATGGTTTCCACGAATAGTTTTACATCTCCTCTGCAAGGAATCCATTCGTGGAGACGTGTGTGTGTCTGCCTTTGAAAAACAATATATTGGTAAATAACACTGGCAAGATAATTAAGGGAAGCAGTGGCAGCTGCTCCAATGTATCCGTAAGGAGGAATCAACAAAAAGGCAAACAGTAGCGTGAAAATAAAACCAATAACATTGGCGCGGAGATTTACTGCCGGTTTTCCGACTCCTGAAAAATAATGGCTGAAAATAGTATTGGCTGCCAGTGCCATGACGCCGGGGCTGAGTACCCAAACAATTGTTTTTACTACGCCAAAATCCTGACTGAACGCCAGTTGGTAAATATTCTGCGGGATGACCAACAATATGAGAAGTGCCAAGAATGTCAATAGCAAGGTAAATTTCATAAGTTTGATACTTAAAATACGGGCATACTCTTTGTCGTGGCTGTTAGAAATTGCGCTGTATTGTACCAGAGAAATACTCTGCCCGATAAGCCTTAATCCTTCCGTAAGCTGCACACCGGCACTGTATATTCCTAAAGGGGAGAGGCCCGCAAAGATTCGGATAAAATAAAAACTCAGCCGTTTGTTACCAATATGCAGCATTACCGCTGATTGTGTAGGTAATCCGTATCGTCCTATTTCTCCCAAAACAATTTTCCATCCTTGTAGTGAGAAGGCTTTTATCTTTTTTATAATCTGGAACAGCCCTAAAATACTTCCGATACCCCATGAAATGTACATGGCCATCACATAAGCTTCAGGCCCGTTTTCTTTGTTCAACAACAACTCTAAAACAAATATTATGAGAAACAGCGTTATTTGAATACTAAAAATAAGGTTATAGACGGGAATTCGCTTCTGACCTATGAGTAGATTATAATGGATTTGCATGAAACCGTTAAGCAGTCCCAGCAACAAAATATCTAATTCAAAACCTTTGGGAACAACATCCCCAAAAAAGGAAGGGAAAAGCATCAGAAACAACCATCCAATACAGGCAAAAGCCAAAGTGACAAAAGAAATCCAAAGGTAAGAGACTAAAAGTAGTTTTACCGTCTTATGGCGTGAAGCAAAATAAATAAGCGAACCACCTGCCAGCAAGCCCATAAAAAGCTGAATCACTGTTATGTCAAGCACTATCAGGCTGATAATACCAAATCCTTTACTGCCTATAAAGTTGGTTATCAGTAAAAGGACAGCCAAATTAAACACAGCATTCAATATACGTGTTCCGGCCGTATGAAGAATATTTTTAAAAATCATGTTGCAATGACAAAAATAAAGTTTTCAATGAAACTTTTTTAACCTTGTTTATCCGGAATATCACAGAACAGGATAGAAATTTGATTTAATGGGAAAATCAGTCTCATTTACTTTTCAATTGCCTTTGGTAAGTAGCGAGGTTTTGTGCATCATAGCAGACAAAATAAACTTCTTCAGGGAGGCTGTTTTCCGAGAGGAATTTCTTTACAGTTTTGA
>WFNG01000069.1 GCA_015488735.1 Bacteroidales bacterium
CTCAGATCGCTTTGAACAGGAGCGGCAGCACCTACGACTGGCATATTTCCTCCTCGCAGGTAACAGGAACGCATTTTAAAGTCCTTGTGGTCAGCACCAAGAATAGTTCTATTAAAGACAAGAGCGACCACTATTTCTCCATTGTGAAGGGCACGCCGGGAGGAACTGTCCATGTGCTGCAGCCCAGCGACAATGGCATCAGCATTACCCAGGGGACCAGTTACCTTATTTCCTGGGAGGATAACCTGACGGAGAAGGTGAATATCAGGCTGATAAATTATGGGGCCAGTCCCTACGATACGGCGGTTATTGCCAACAACCGGAGCGGTTCTACTTACACGTGGAATGTAAGCTCTCTTCAGACTACCGGTACTCATTTCAAAGTAATGGTTGTAAGTTCAGTAAATGCTTCTGTCTATGACAAGAGCGACCATTATTTCTCTATTGTGGCACCATCGCCTAAAATTGAACTTTATCCCAACCCAAGCACCACACAGGTTACCTTGAAGTTCAACGAAAAGGATAATGAAAGTTACATCCTAACCTTATACAACCGGTATAACATGCGGGTGATGACCAAACCGGTAGATGCTGCTAATATGAAAGAATTCAGAATCAACACTTTCGATTTGCCAAATGGTATTTACTTCCTGCGGTTGACTTCGTCCAAAGGGGTGGTCTCAAGAAAGATCATTGTACAGCACTAAAAGCAAAATGCTTTTATCTTTTATATACGAAACCCGGTTAACAGCCGGGTTTTGTGATTTTAGGAGGAGAGAGGTTTTTCGTAAAACCATGGGTTCCATTATTTCAGGCTTTCCTACCCCCGTCCGTTTAGAGAGATTCCTTCACCGCTCTTTTCCACAAGACCAGCGCAAAGACGGTTCGGAATTGGGCGAATTGGAAGAGCTTGGCGTTTTTAGTGGTTTACAATCGATGGTTAACCCTCAATGCTCCGTCCTGACCCTGAGAAATTGTGTGAGCTGCATCGCGGGAGGTGATTTCGTGAGGGTCTCACCAATGTTGTAATAAAAAGTAGATTTACTAAGGTCTCATTCCGGAAACAACCGGAAGGTTTTTTCTTTTCGCAAAAAAGCAGGTGCTATTTCGTAGTTATCATACCTTTTTAAATGGCTTGTACGAATGACAAGAGCCAGATCGTCTATGTAAGCTTCTCTTCTTTCCGAATACATTTTCAGTGCCTGGATAAGTGTGTCGGGATTGTTTGTTTGCAGGCGCGCCCTGCGAAATGCAGCAAAAGGTTTCCCCGTAGCCAAAAGGAGGTAATAATTCCCAATGGCTTGTTCCAAATCGTCAAATTGACGCAGAAATACTTTCGTCCCGTTTCGGGTAGAATCTGCTGCTATGCGCTGGTGCTTCGGATCAAAGGACCAGATGCCAAAGGGGTTATTGGCTTGCAGGAAAAAACGGGAGCTTCCCCAACCGCTTTCAATGGCTGCCTGTGCCAGTACAATGCTTACCGGAAATGTATGTAACCGACTGATTAACACTCGCGTGTTGTTGGTTTTAAATTTTTTCATCAACCGGTTCAACGTGTTTTTTTCCGAAAAGGATAATTCTTTTTTCTTCGACAACGTCTCCACTTTTTGCCTTGTCAGATCAAGATTGGTTTTGGCTACCAGAATTGCCGGGAGCATCATGTCGAAAAACTTTTGCTTTTTTTCAGGAACGGGGAGTGTGTTGAGCGAGCAGGTACTGGTATATACATAAGGTGTTACCGGCGGGTTTTTGACGGGAACAATATCTTTTGGAGACAGGATTCTTTTTTTGACGACATAAACATGCCCGACAAGTTGTTTCCTGCCGGAAAAATTGCAGGAACCTGCTACCAGTAAAACAGAAAGAAAAAACAGTACAAAATACTTTATTCGGGGAGAGGCAAAGATGTTCTTTTCCATAGAGAATAGCAATTTTTGGCAAAAATAAAATTTCTTCGGAACCAGAAAGATTATTTCCTTCCGGTCATAGATTTTGGAATACGTCCCTGGTTAACAGTTTTAGAGCGTAGGCGGCGGCCCACAATTTTCTCCACAATTTTTCCAACTCTTAAAATCCGATCCAAATCAAGGTTTGTTTCAATACCCATCTCATCCATCATGATAGCCATGTCTTCTGTGCTTACCAATCCTACGTCGTTGGGGTCGTTGTAATAGTAATCGCCAGTGCCTGCAACAGGAACGCCATCCACAAAGTTGGCCGGCTGTCCACCGATACCGCCCAGCGTGGATTCGAAATTGGTCATACCGGCCTGCAATGCAGCCAATACGTTGGCCAATCCCCACCCCCGTGTAGTATGGAAATGGGCGATTTGTTTGTGCGGATTGTCCACGCTGTCAAGTAGCATGGAGAAATAGCGGTAAACCCTGTCAGGAGAGGCAGATCCGTCATGGTCAGCATGTTCCACATCGTTGGCGCCGATGTCAAACCATCGTTTGGTAAAAGTAATGGCGTCTTCCAGTCGGGTAGGCCCTTCGATGGGACAACCCCAGATGGTACTGACCGTTCCGTTTATTTTAATACCCACCGCTTTGGCTTTGGGAATCCACTCTTCAGCCATTTTCCAGTATTCTTTTAGCGTCAGCCCGGAATTTTTTATTTGATGCGATTCGCTCGTGGAAACCATAAGCAGAATCCTGTCGGGGCCGTAGCCTTCTTTTTTTGCTTCAATGGCACGTTCGATGGCGCGTTCGCGGATAGTTACGGCAGTCAGCATCACATCATCCAACAGGTCTTTCACCTTTTTGCTGGAACGAATTTGTTTAAAAAGTTCATCTGCATCTTTGAACTGTGGCATACCTTTCGGATTACCAAAATTGGTAACTTCCATATGTTTCACACCACTCAGAATCATCTGTTCCATTACCCAGACCTTTGCTTCGGTAGGAATAAATTTCTCCTCATGTTGGAAACCATCCCGTACCGTAATGTCGCCTATAACTACTTTTTTAGGATATTGCATATTGAATTTTTTGATAATTTTTAAAAAGAGTAAAACTGCAATTTGTCAATGGCTAAAATACAAGAAATAGGTTAAATAGCTATTGCCAAAAGCATTAATTCCTTTAAAAAATCCTAAAATTTCAGATGAAAAGGCCCATGGGAAGTCTTGCCTCAGGGTTTGTAAAAATAAAAATGGAGTCTGACTGTGTCAGATTTAAAATACATCTGTTTCCAACATGACCAGCGTGCAATCCTGAATAATCTCAACGCCTTGTGCTTTCGCTTTTTGCTTGAAAGTGTCGTTTTCAGTACCCGGATTGAAAATAATGCGACTGGGTTTTAACGCGAGCAGGTAGTCGTAAAAAGCAGGTTGCCGGGCAGGGCCAACGTAAAGCGTAATTGTATGAATGTCTTTTACTTCCGGAAATCCGGTAACAAAGGAGACTCCGGCTACCTGTCCCGGACGGGGAGCCAAGGGAACTACTTCGTGGCCATACCGCAATAGTTTTCGGATAGCTTTGTTAGAGTATCGGTGCGGTTTTTCACTGGCACCTACGACAAGGGTCTTCTTCGATAGCATAAATTTACTGTTTACAGATTAACGGCAAATATCGGAAAATATTTCAGACCACCAAATAATTTACAGTCAACATGACAGTTGTAGTTGATTATAACTGACAGAAAGTCTGAATGTTATCCCCTTTCCGGATGTGGTTGCAAATTTGTTTATATCGGGAAAAAAACATTTAAAAAGGAGGACTAAAATATGAACTTAAATCAATTCACCATAAAATCGCAGGAAGCAATACAGAAATCGCAGGAGTTGGCTATGCAACATGGCCAGCAGGCCATCGAAAGCATTCATCTTTTAAAAGGTATTTTGCTGGTCGATGAAAATGCCACACCTTTTCTGTTAAAAAAGCTCAATGTGGATTATCCGGTCTTTTCACAAGCCGTAGACCGTATTATTGAATCTTTGCCCAAGGTGTCGGGCGGACAGCCTTATTTGTCCAATGATGCCAACGAGGTGTTGCAAAAGGCATCGACCTATCTTGCCGAATTCAAGGATGAATTTGTTTCTGTAGAACATCTGCTGTTGGCTATTCTCGAAGTGAAAAGTACGGCATCCAGCCTGTTAAAAGACAACGGAATAAC
>WFNG01000070.1 GCA_015488735.1 Bacteroidales bacterium
AAATGCACACCGGCGGACTACGTGAGGTGAGTAATCCCAGTGAAGTTTTACTCTCGCAACGCGATGAGGCCACCAGTGGTGTGGCCATTGCTGCCATGATTGAAGGACAGCGCCCCATGCTGGTGGAAACACAGGCGCTGGTTACAAATGCTGCTTATGGCACCCCGCAGCGCTCTTCCACTGGTTTCGATTTGCGTCGTATGAATATGCTGTTGGCGGTGCTGGAGAAACGGAGTGGGTTTAAGCTGGGAAGCAAGGATGTGTTTCTGAATATTGCCGGTGGAATCCGTGTAGATGACCCCGCCATCGACCTCGCCGTGGTCGCAGCCATACTCTCCTCCTCCGAAGATATCGCCATTGAAAACAACGTATGTTTTGCTGCAGAAGTAGGGCTTTCAGGAGAAATAAGGGCAGTTACCCATGTGGAAAACCGTATCCTCGAAGCGGACAAGCTGGGATTTGAGAAAATTATCGTCTCAAAGTTTAACCTGAAAGGCCTTGATAAAAAACGATACAAAATTGAAGTGGTGGGGACAAACAAAATTGAGGATCTGCTACGGGAATTGTTTGGATAATACATACTTTTAAAAGATTATTCTTATTTGCAACGCGAGTAAATATTCTGCGAATTAAATTTAGCAATTAAACAAGGAAAGAAAAAATGACAGAAAAACACGTAACCCCATCTAAAATAATGCAAGTTGGCATGGGATATTGGGCATCAAAAATACTGCTTGTAGCCGTTAATATGAAGTTATTCACGTATCTGACAAAACAAGAAATGTCAGGAGAAGATATAAAGACCAGGATGGGGCTGAATGGGAGAGGACTTTATGATTTTTTAGATACATTGGTTGCTTTGGGCTTCTTAAAAAGGAGAGGACTAAAGGAAACAGCTTTGTACAGTAATGCGGAAGACACCAATTTATTTCTCGATAAAAATAAACCAGGTTATGTTGGAGGAATGTTGGAGATGAGTAATAACAGGTTGTATGCCTTTTGGAATAATTTGGAAGAAGGGTTAAAAACAGGGTTGCCCCAAAATGAAGCAAAAACCGGAGGAAAACCGTTTTTCGAAGACCTGTATAATAATGAAGAAAAGCTCAGCGAGTTTCTGAAAGCAATGGGTGGAATGCAAATGGGGAATTTTATGTCTTTTGCAAACAAATTTGATTTTTCGGGTTACAGTACACTTTGCGACATTGGCGGAGCAGGCGGCTATCTTGCCGCCCAGGTAGCAATGAATAATGTCCACATGAAATGTATTTCTTTTGACTTACCTCCAATCAGCCCGATAGCAACAGAAAATATAAATACAATGGGCTTGAGTGGTAAAGTCGTTATTCAATCAGGCGATTTTACCAAAGAAGATTTCCCAAAAGCTGATGTGATTACCATGGGGAACATTCTTCACTATTGGGGGCTCCAGGATAAAAAAGCACTGATAAAAAAAGCATATGATGCATTGCCACAAGGGGGAGCATTCGTGGTTATCGAAAATATTATTGATAATAACCGAAAAGAAAATGCTTATGGTTTAATGATGTCATTGAACGTGCTAATAGAAACTCCCGAAGGGTTTAACTTTTCTGCAACAGATTTTGATGGTTGGGTAAAGGAAACCGGTTTTACACAAACATCTGTCATGTCCTTAACTGAATCAACAAGTGCAGTAATTGCCATTAAATAGAATCCGGTAGCAAAATAAGATTAAGAAGCTGAACAATAACCAGTTAAAACGAAACAAAGCAGCTTTTATCATATATTGGTAGTTGTCCAATACCTTTATATACTTTTAAGCTGGCAGAACGTCCTTTAATTTTCAGATGATCTCCGTCCCTTTCTGTAAACCAAGCCAATAATAATTAAAATGACGGCTACGCCAACATAAATCCAGATAGCAAGCATAAAAAACTGCCTGGCTGACGGCGGTGCTTCAATTTTTGCACGGTTAACCTGATTCAGATATAGAATATACGCTTCTATACTCGCAATTTCGGGCTGTGTTAATGTATATGAATCTCCGTAATTAAACATCTTTAATGCAGGATGAGGTCCGGCGGGTACTGCCCCATGTTGAATAAACCGATCAATATTATTGGCAAATTTTTGCGGATTTTTATTAAACAAAACCTTGCTAATAGGATTTAATGCAGGGACTTTTCCCAGGAAAGAACCGGGGTTGCCAATGTCCCCTTTGCCCTCAACGCCATGGCAGGCTTCGCAATTATTGTTATACAGTTTGGCTCCGAGTGCCACATTCCCAATGGTAGAAGCTGCTGCACCGGGCTGCCCAAGCTTTTCTAATGTTTTCGCTGTACTGGCTGGCCATGAGTAATCCTTTTTTGTTGCCTGAGAAGACACTTTCGTCATTTTCTTTTTATTCTGCGATAAGTGGGAAGGAAGAGAATCAATCTTATTGGAAGGAGAAGGGAGAGATGCCGGATGCGGACTCATTAGGAAAGCGGTTAATTCATTTAGTTGCGTTTTTGAGAAGTGCGTATAACCGGGCATTATTGAGTTCTTAAAATGAATTTTTGAATCGGTTATTTGGATTGCCAGCCATTTTTCAGTGTGCTTCTTTGCATTCTCATTGGTTAAATCCGGGCCTATTTTTCCACCGATACCACTCATG
Source organism: Bacteroidales bacterium (assembly GCA_015488735.1). Taxonomy (GTDB): domain Bacteria; phylum Bacteroidota; class Bacteroidia; order Bacteroidales; family F082; genus Sulfidibacterium. The sequence continues at coordinate 2,636 of WFNG01000070.1, forward strand.
GTATGACATGCAGTACATCCCGTTGATTCGAATATTTTTTCCCCGCGAAGGGCTTCTGGAGATAATTTCTTTAATTTCTTTCCCTTATTGGTTTTTGCTGAAACCAGTTTTAACGTTGATTTATTTTTACTTCCCAATGGTTTGCTGTAAAAGCCTATTAAAGTAAAAGTGAAAACAATGGCAACAAAAACAAAACCACCAATCATCATACCCAGTCTTTTTGTCGGATTAAGTGTTTTTTTCCTGTCAATAAAAGGTACCAGAATAAAAATTATCAAGATAAGGGAAGGTATTCCCACGGTACCGATAATTTCTGCTGACCCTTTAAAAACTTTCAACAATTGATATAAAAACAAGAAATTCCATTCAGGTTTTGGTTGAAAGGCAGCATCTCCCGGGTCGGCAGGTCCCGTAAAAGGAGCCGGAAAATGAGCAGACAGGCCTACCAGTAGTAAAAATATCAATGCGCTAACAATAAGGTCTTTAGCTACCTGTTCCGGCCAGAAATTGCCTGATCTTAGCCGCTTTGACTCTTTCCACGGGCCAACGCTTCCAAATTGTCTGAAAGCCATAAGATGAAACAAAACAATAAATATGGTGAGTCCGGGAAGGATAACCGTATGGAATGCAAAAAACCGGGAAAGTGTCAGCTGGCTCATGGTAATACCACCCCTCAGAAAGTTAAGGAGAAAATGTCCAATCCACGGAACAGTACCCGCTATACTGGTGCCCACTTCTGCCGCCCAGTAACCCCGTTCATCCCACGGCAATGCAGCGCCGGTAAAAATTAATCCGACGGTAAGGAGCAGCAATAAAATACCAAAAAGCCAGGTAAGTTCACGAGGCTTTTTATAAGCTCCCCATATAAAAACACGAATAATATGTAACGCTATCAACACCGCCATAATGTTGGCGCCCCAATAATGAATGCCTTGAATTAACCAGCCATAAGGGACGAATATGCGGAGATAACTTAAACTATCATAAGCATGGTCTACGGTAGGTACATAATAAAAGAGTTGCCATATTCCGGTAATAATCTGTAAACCGAAAACAAACAATGTAGCACTTCCCAATGTAAAAAAGAAGCTGGAACCTCCGGGAATTTCCTCATCAAAAACAGCATTGAACATCCCTTTCAGCGCGAATCTTTTGTCTAACCATTTGTAAAATTTAGATTCCATCTCGTTTATTTAAAATTATATTAATATCCGATAATTATTTTTTTAGGTACACCAACCTCAAACCGTTCATATTCTACATAAAGCACGTCATCATCCTTAACTTCTGTGGGCAAAGTATCCAGACCTCTTGGTGCAGGCCCCGAAACAAGTTTTCCTTCAATTGTATAAACACTGTTGTGACAAGGACAGATAAATAAACCCTTTTCCTGGTTCCAGTTATAGCGACAGCCTAAATGGGGACAGATGGGCGAAAATGCCGTTATGTCGTTATCTGACTTTTTTACTACCCACACATCTTCCATTTTATTGGTTTTGATATAGGCGTCCTGGTCTGTTTTTGTAAAATGATATTTCGATGGCCTTTTTACCGGCGAAAAAGAATTGGGAATATTTTTTATAGATACTAATCTTGAATAGGTTTTGTTCATAAAGGTTTTCCCTTTGCTTACAATTGAATCTATTAAAGGATACCCCAACAAAAAAGAAACAGCTGCTCCAATGCCCAAAGTGGCAACTTTGAAAAAACTGCGTCTTGACAGGTCTTTACCCTCTTGATTACTGTCTTCCATGATAAATATTTATTATTGATTTGTAATTTATTATTGTTTTTCCCCGGGGAGAATTAAAAAAGCTAAAAGTAAAATACATGAATGAAGCTGTATGTGACATTAGTCACACAGGGCTTTATATCTATAAGAAAGTATTGGCTTAAATGAATGATCACTTGTATAGCAGCACCTAATTTATAATTTTTATAAATTAGGTGCTGCTATTGGGAAACACGATTATTGCGGAAAGTACAGCCAAAGGAATTAAAAAAATCCGTGCAGAAAAATTCCTGCACGGATTTGCGCAACTTTATTTAGGAAATAATATTTCTATATAAATAATCTGTTTTAGCCGGACTAAAATAAGAACCAGAATTGCAGGTAAACAGAATTATTGTCAGAAGCATTCCTGCCAGAACCATCGTAATTTGTTTTGGCCCCGTTAAACTTACCATAAGCGACATACTGGAGGGAAATTTTTGTATTTTTCCAGGGTAAATAATCAACCTGGGCAAGAATTCCGCTGCTGTTGGGTATGCCCATTCTGCTTCCGTCCATACTCCCGGGGGCATATATAACGTTATCGGCAGTACCCGTAGTATTAAAATAGCCCAAAGTGAAATTTATACCAGGTTTTAAAAACAGGCTGGCATCAAATTTAAATGTATTCAATTTATCAGAAAGATTTTGGCTGCCTCCTGCTTTGTGTGTGGCATTAAGCGTCTGTTTTTCTGTAATATAAGTGGTATGGAATGTAAACTGCCCCTTTGAAAAGGGGTATTCATATTGTAAATCAAAAGCTACATCAGCATATTTGTCATACAAACCACTCACTCCGGAGGGATACATATTTACGGCCATCCCATAAGTACCTACCTCAAGATATGATTTATCCCACTGATGCTGAAGAGCAATTCTCCAATAAGGGGCAACCCCTCTTATTACACCGGCAGATGTTGCATCCGGAGGAAGAGCTGCTCCCAGCTGAGCGGTACCATATCCTGAAAGTTCGAAATATAAAAGATTATTCAAAAGGCCATAGCCTCCCAAACCGGCCACTGTCCCTCCAAGATTTTCGATGATGGGACCGGCCCCGGGTGTTGGTGCTACTCCCGATGCGGTATAAGGATAGCCCCAGGCTGGCGTTGTGTTCCAAACATCCTGAACCGTTGGGTTATTGTTTAATGTAAACCCATAGGTAAATGGAATTTTTCCCTTGCTGTGATTTGAATAGCGAATATCGGTATTATCCATTCCAATAGTTCCCGAACCATCATCCAGCGTAATCTGAATAAAGGCACCAATATGAGGTGTAATTTGCCCACCATAAAAAAGGCTCATCTGCTGAGGAAATTCGATGTTGTTATTTTGCGTTCCCGGGATGGTTTTGCTCACATGAGTAATTCCGGTTTGAAACATTGCAGAAATAGGAGAAATACTCAGTAACCTGAGAAGCGTACTTTTTTCTCCATTCTTTTTTTTCACGATTTGGTGAATAGTCTTTATGCCCGTAAGCGTATAGCCGTTGAGTTTAAACTGCCTCCCGAAGGAAGTAAGTTCCGGAAATACAGTATGGCAGGCAGCACAAGACAATCCTGTTTGACGGGCATAACTGGGAATAGCGGAGGCCGAACCCGGATTAGCCGCTAAGAAAAGAAAGAAGACAAACCCACCCAATAGTGAAAATTTGTTTTTCCTAAGAAAAGAAATCCTTCTGATATTCTTTTCTACATGTAATAATTTTCTTTTCATAATTTTAAAAATTTGTTAATAATTAATCACTCCACTCCTTTAACACACTTGTTTTTTCGTTTATTCCTGATGAAAAACGTTGTAAACGTATTCTCATTCCGACAGAATTAATGTGATATAAGTCACATTTCAATTATGAGTAAATATACCGGACGATGTAATGAATTGTTTTTCAGTTTTGTAATAATTAATAAAGATTGTTTTTAAATAAGTGTTTTCAGGTAATGTGATCTGATTTTTTTTGGAAATCATTTACCGATATGTTTTATGTCTCTCAGAAAGTCTTTCGACGCCTTTTGAAATATATTGGACATTTAACCCCCATCAACTATTTTATAATGTCTTGTCAGCATCCATATTTGAAGTCAAAACACCCCGCATACAACGAGAATTTATTCTATTTTTGCTAAAGCTTATACTCGGACAAATACAGCTTAAAATGATAAAAAAATTAGAAGAACTTTTCCCCGTGCTCAAAGCACAGAAAAGCAAAAGACTTGTGGCCGCTTTTGCCAACGATGCGCATACTATTAGCGCTGTAAGCCAAGCGGTTGATATGGGGCTTATTGAAGCCACACTGGTTGGAGACAAAGAAATTATTACCTCTGTATGTAAGCAGGAAAACATTGATATTAATAAATTCCATATTGTTAACCAACCCGATGAAATACAGGCAGCCCGGTGGGCAGTAAGAATTATCAACGAAGGGCACGGCGACATGCTTATGAAGGGACTGGTGAGCACCGACAAATACATGCGTGCTATCCTGAATAAGGAAAACGGTCTTATGTCACCTGGCGCTATCCTGAGTCATGTAACGGTAATGGAAAATCCGGTTTACCATAAATTATTGGTCGTTGGTGATGTGGCCATTATTCCATTACCCGAACTGAAAGAAAAAATTGCGATTACCAATTATCTGATTCACATGGCACATGCACTGGGGATTGAGTTACCCAAAGTGGCTATCCTTGCAGCCACCGAACAGGTAATGCCAAAAATGGTTGCCTGTGTGGATGCTGCCCTCATTTCGAAGATGGCAGATCGTGGACAGATAAAGAATGCTTTGGTTGAAGGGCCATTGGCGTTGGATGTAGCTATCGATACAGAAAGTGCAGAAATAAAGAAAATAAAAAGTCCGGTTGCCGGTGATGCTGACTGCCTGGTTTTCCCCAACATAGAATCAGGAAATGTATTTTACAAAGCCAATACCAAGCTTGCCGGCGGAGAGCAGGGGGCCATAGTTGTCGGAGCCCGTGTTCCGGCTGTTCTCTCTTCGCGTGGCGACAGTATCCGGACAAAACTTTATTCCATTGCCCTGGCTGCTATTTCGGCTAAATAGTTGTACTTTTGCCGCCCGAAAAAAGAGGACATAAACGGGTAAAAATTATGAACGAAGAAATCAGGATACTGGCCATTAATCCAGGCTCTACGTCAACAAAAATTGCCGTGTATATCGGTACCAATCCTGTATTTATTCAAACCATTCGTCACACAACAGAAGAATTGGCACCTTTCGATATTGTTACCGACCAGTTTGAGTTTCGCAAACAGCTTATTCTTAAAGAGCTGAAATCGGCAGATATCAGGCTCGATTTAATCCGTGTAGTGATGGGTCGCGGAGGGCTTCTTCATCCTGTTGAATCAGGCGTTTTTGAGGTAAACCAAAAAATGCTGGAAGATCTGCGTACCTGTAAGTATGGAGAACATGCCAGTAACCTGGGCGGGCTTATTGCTCACGATATTGCCCGTTCGCTTCCCGATGCCAAAGCCTATATTACCAACCCTGTAGTGGTGGATGAATTAGACGATCTGGCTCGTATTTCAGGTCATCCGCTTTTGCCCCGACGTTCTATTTTTCATGCTCTTAACCAAAAAGCAGTGGCACGCCAGCATGCTAAATCTATTCTGCGCAAATACGAAGACCTTAACCTTATTGTGGTTCACCTTGGCGGTGGAATTACGGTAGGAGCACACAAAAGAGGACGTGTGGTGGATGTAAACCAGGGTCTGGATGGCGACGGCCCTTTTTCACCTGAACGTTCCGGAACGTTGCCTGTTGGCGATTTGGCAAGACTTTGCTATAGTGGTAGATATAAACTTCCTCAGGTTGAAAAAATGATTAAAGGCGAAGGCGGACTGGTGGCTTATCTTGGTACCAACAGCGCTTACGATGTGGAACAACGTGCCGCCGCTGGTGATGAAAAAGCCAAACTTATTTACGATGCTATGGCCTACCAGGTGGCCAAAGAAGTGGGGAGCATGGGTGCTGTTTTGAAATACGAAATCGATGGTATTCTTATTACCGGTGGTATTGCCCACGACAAATATTTTGTTAACCAGATTATATCTTACATACACCGGCTGGCACCTGTCCACGTTTATCCCGGTGAGGACGAAATGAAAGCCCTTGCCATGAATGGTCTGCGTGTGGTAAAGGGAAATGTCTCTGCCAAAGTTTACCGTTAACATTTTAAAACAGATTGTCAAAAAATATTCTAAAACTACCTGGATATATTGGTTTTTCTGGCTAATTCTCACACTTTTCGTTTAAATAATCAGCCTAAATCTCAAATGCCATTTTTTTTGTATTTTTCCCCTTACAAAGCTGCAATACTAATTTTGAAAAGGCTGATGGATTTCTAATATCTAAAAAGGACAACATGAAAACATACAAAATATACTTAGCTGTTTCAAAAAACTTTGAATATCAATCGTTTTTGAAGTTTATTAATCTCATGGAATTAGATATTGAAACGGTTGTTTCCAATACTTTTTCCCAAAAAGAAGCTGTTTTGGCCGATATGATTTTTGTAGATGAAATAACAGCAAACCATCAATATGAAGCCTTATCAGGTTTAAAAAAGGAAAAACAGAACTTTATTCCGGTTTTACTTCTGGCTTCTGAAAAAACAAACAGAGACAAAAGTTTTCCGGCTTGTATCGATGATATAATTTTTAAACCGTTTTCATCAGCAGAATGGAAAAGGAGGCTCAGGACATATTTGCTTGCCGGCGAAAACGAAAAGAAGATTATCGACAGAGATAAGGCTGATTTTAAGGCCTTGTTTACCGAAAGCAACTCCATTATTCATGATATAACAGAAAAGGTATATGCAGAGCAACAGCTCAATGAAAGTATTTCAAATTACCGGAAATTTATTGAAAATGCACCAGACATTATCATCCTTCTTGATAAAATGGGTACCATTAAATTTGTTAATCAGCGCATACGTGAATATGGAAACTACGCTCCGGATGAAATCATTGGCAAATCGGTTACTGATTTCATTCCTTCCCAAGAACATCAAAAAGTGAGAGAAGCCATGCGAAGGGTTTTTGGTAACAACCAAAAAAGCAGGTTGTTTTCAACCACTCTCCTGCTAAAAAACGGTAAGAGTATTCCGATTCTTACCAAAGGTATTTTGCTAAAACACAAAGGAGAAATGGTAAACATGACCATAATTCGGGATGTTACCCTTTTAAAAGAAGCTGAAAAAAAACTTAAAGAAAGCAAGGAAACCTTTGAAAATATTTTTAATAACTCTTCCGTAGCCATTTATATACAAGATAAAAACGGAACCTTTCTGGACATTAACAAAGCAGCTGTTAAGCAATACGGGTACAACGATAAAAGTGAACTTATAGGGAAAACACCTGAATTTGTATCAGCCGAAGGCAAAAATAACATGGCCGAGATCAAAAAACATCTTAAATTGGCCTTTGCTGGAAAATCACAGCAATTTGAATTTTGGGCAAAGAGTAGGAATGGCCATATTTTCCCCAAGCTGGTTGTGGTTGAAAAAGGGATCTTTTTCGGAGAAACCGTCGTGTATAATTTCTCCTTTGACATATCGGAACGAAAGAAACTGGAGGAAATGATTCATGAGAACGAAGCCAAACTCAATTCTATTTTTAACAGTTCTCCCAATCCCGCTCATCTTGTTAACGAAAATTTTGAAATTATTTTGGCAAACGATAAACTTCTGGAAATAAAAGGACAGAAACTAAAAGATATTCAGGGAAAAAAATGTTACGAAGTTTATCAGGGTAAACCCGAAGTCTGCGACAACTGTGAGGTTAGACAGGTTTTTGAAACGCATAAGCCTGCCAGTTCCGAGAACACGCTCACGCTGCCAAACGGAGAAGTCAGGTATTTTAAAACACTGGCTTACCCCATTTTTGATATTGGGGGAAAAATTAAATATGCCATGGAATCTACCGTGGACATTTCTGAACAAAAACTTGTTGATGAGAAATTAAAACAAAGCGAAGCCAAATACCACAACCTGTTTCATTTCATGAAAAATTGTGTGGCTGTTTACCGTGTTTCAGAAAACGGAGATGTCATCCTGAAAGATATGAACCGCTCGGCCGAAAATCTGGAAAAAGTTAAAAAGGAAGATGTGGCAGGGAAAAAACTGGAAGATGTTTTTCCAGACGTCCGGGAGTTTGGTATTTATAGGGCTATTCAACAGGTCTTTAAAACCGGAAAACCAATCAATCTGCCTGTAACATTTTACAAGGATAACCAAGTCTCCGGATGGCGCGAAAACTACCTGTACAAGCTCCCCACGGGAGAGGTGGTTGCCATTTACGATGATATTACCCGGCAAAAAAGAGCCGAAGAACAGCTCGTAGAAAGCCGAAACTTATTTGAAACATTGGCCAAAATATCGCCTACCGGAATTTTCAAAACAGATGCAAAAGGCAAAACCATTTATGTTAACCCTCAATGGACTGAAATTACAGGAATCTCGTTCGAGAAATCCACAAGCAAAGGATGGGCAAATATTTTGCCTCCAAATGAAAGAGAAAAACTACTGGCACGGTGGACAAATAATATGGCAGCGAAAACATTTTCCAAAGAAAAGCTCCGTATTACCAGACCTGATGGAACTTTTCGTTGGGTGTTGGGCCATGCCGTTCCGGAAATTAACAATGGCAATTTTATAGGCTATGTAGGAACCATTACAGATATCACAGACCTTGTAAACGCAGAACAGGCACTGAATGAAAGTGAAACTCGTCTGAAAAAGTTTTCCCAAATTACCACCGAAGGAATTGTTATTCATAATAACGGTATAACGGTAGATGCCAACAATGCCTTTCTTGAGTTGACAGGTTATACACTGGACGAAATTAAGGGGAAAAATATTATTGAGTTAGTTGTAAAGCCCGAATACCAAAAAATAACCTATGAAAACGTGAAAAAGGGATATGCCGTTCCTTACGATATTGAAGCAATAAAAAAGGATGGAACCAGCTTGTATGTTGAAATATCCGGAGTTAATTATACAAGTAAAACAGGAGAAACAGCCCGCGCGGTCGTTGTAAGAGACAATAGCTGGAGAAGGCTTATGGAGAAATCATTGCGCGAAAGTGAAAACAAATACCGCCTGTTAGCCGAAACTTCTTCCGACCTTATTTTTACTTTCGATATTACCGGAAAAATCACTTACCTGAGTCCGGTAGTCAAATCTATGACGGGTTATTCCGCCCGCGAAGTATTGGGGAAGAATTTCTGGGATTTTATTGTTCCCGAACACATTGAGCCCACCATCGAAAAGTTTAACAGGGGAATTCAGGGAGAAGACATCCCGCTTTATGAGATTGAGTTGACACATAAAAACGGGACAAGGATTCCCGTGGAATTGAATGTCAATTCTACATACGATGCAGATGGAAATCCCACCGGACGACTGGTGGTAGCCCGTGATATTACCGAAAGGAAAAAGGCAGAAAAAGCCCTTCGCGAAAACGAAATTAAATACCGTTCTCTGGCAGAAGCTTCCATCGACATGATCCTGACTTACGATTTAGAAGGCAGAATAACCTATGCCAATCCGGCAGTGGAAGAAATATTCGGTTATACGCCCGAAGAAATTACCGGACAGCAATTTGGAAGATATGTTTCTCCTGATTCTCTTGCTTCTGCACATACTCATTTTTCCAAAGGAATACAAGGTGTACATGTTCCTCCTTATGAGCTGGAACTTGTTCATAAAAACGGGAAACTGGTTCCGGTGGAGATAAACCCTACTTCCTTGTTTGATGTCGAAGGAAAAATTAGGGGGAGGCTTACCGTTGTCAGAGATATATCCTTTCGAAAAAAAGCAGAAGAGGCACTTCGAAAAAGTGAAAAAAAATACAAAGAGCAGTCACGGTTGTTCCGGCTTATGTCTGATAATATCCCCGATCTGGTATGGGCCAAAGACCTTGAAGGCCGTTACATCTTCACCAACAAAGCGTATTGTGAGAAACTGCTTATCGCGAAACACCCAAAAGAAACCATTGGAAAAACAGATATGTTTTTTGCTAACAGGCAAAGAAAACTACATCCTGAAAGAAAGGACTGGTTTACCTTTGGCGAAATCTGCGCGAATTCTGATATCCCTGTATTGGAAAAGAAAAAAGCTTTTCGTTTTGACGAGTATGGCTATGTCCGGGGAAAATTCCTGTTTCTCGATGTTTTTAAAGCACCTATTTTTGATGAAAACAACCAGATTATTGGAACGGTAGGCCATGGCCGGGATGTGACCAAGGAGAAAGAAGCCGAAAAGGAGCTGTTGTTGCGCGACAAAGCACTGAATGCAGCAGCCAATGCCATAATCATTACCGATGCAGATACTGTCATCGAATGGGTCAACCAGGCCTTTACCTCCCTTACAGGATATACCAAGGAAGAAGCCGTGGGACGATACACCGGCGACCTCATCCGATCCGGAAAACAGGATGAAGCCATCTTTGAAAACATGAACAAAACATTGCAATCGGGACAAGTTTGGAAAGGTGAGCTTACCGACAAACGAAAAGATGGCACCCTGTACGAAATCGAAGAGATCATAACACCGGTGACCAATGCAAAAGGAAAAGTAAAACATCTCATCGGCATCATGGCCGATATTTCCGAGCGGAAAGCTGCCGAGCGGGAACTGAAAGCAGCCAAAGAAGCAGCCGAAGAAAGCAGCCGCCTGAAATCAGCTTTTCTGGCAAACATGAACCATGAGATACGTACTCCCATGAATGCCATTATGGGATTTTCGGAACTTATGTTGGAAGCAACACCGGAGGAAAAAGAAAATTATGCTAAAATTGTGAATACCAGTGCCGGACAGCTACTCAACCTTATCGATGATGTTATTTTTATGTCGCGTTTGCAAAGTGAGAAACTACCGGTTAAAAAAATCACTTTTTTCCCGGCAGATGTAATAAAAGAGGTATTTCTCATGTTTAACCTCCCCGAGATGAAAAAGGATCTTAAACTGCAAATTTATCTCCCTGAGGATGCAGAAAATATTGCCATTCATGCCGATGCCAACAAAGTGAAGCAGGTACTGACCAACTTTTCATCCAATGCTATTAAATACACCGAAAAAGGGTTTGTAAGACTGGGCTTTGAAATCCGGGGTGCAAGTATCCTTTTCTTTGTGGAAGATTCGGGAATGGGGATTCCCGAAAAAGAACACGAACATGTTTTTGAAGCTTTTTACCGGGGTCGGATGGCCGTGAATTCTGCTATTCGGGGAACAGGTTTGGGATTAAATATTGCCAAAGAACTGGTGGAGCTCCTGGGCGGAACCATTGGCGTATCCTCGCAACCGCGAAAAGGTTCCCGGTTTTATTTCAGCCTTCCCTACGAGCCGGTAAAAATTGTCCCGGCGCAGTCAGCTTCAGATAAGGCCAAACCCAAAAAATGGGAAGATATGTATATCCTTATTGCTGAAGATGATGAGACAAATTACTTCTATCTTGAGGTGCTGCTTAAAAACAAGGTGAAAAAAATTGACTGGGCCCACAACGGATTTGAAGCAGTGGAGTTAGCCCGGCAGAATAAGTATGACCTTGTTTTAATGGATATGAAAATGCCGCTTCTGTCGGGGGACGAAGCCACCCGAAAAATAAAAAGGCTGTGTCCCAATCTTCCGGTTGTTGCTACTACCGCGTATGCCACTCAGGAAGAGAAGGAATATGCCATGGCAGTGGGCTGTGATGATTATTTAAGCAAACCTATCAAGAAGGAGGACCTCATAGCTCTTGTTGATAAATATGTTTCGGGAAAGTATTAATTTTATTTCCGGAACCCGGAAACTTTATACCTTAGCCTTTTCACTTTTAAGTATTAAATCTTATCCGGTTGGAACGATATCTGCAAATCTTAACCGTCTCGCTCGAAGCGGTATTTCTAAATAAATCACGGTCTATTCTCACTGCACTGGGAATTATATTCGGCGTGGCAGCTGTTATTGCCATGATGGCTATTGGAAATGGTGCCCGGCAGGAAATTTTGGAACAGATAAAAATGGTCGGTGTAAACAATATCGTAATTCTGCCAAACAACAGTACGAACATTAAAAGTAGCGATGCCAAAAGCAATAAAGAAGAAGGAAAATCGGAACAAAGGAAATTTGTTCCCGGGCTCTCCTTGAAAGATGTAAAAAATATTCAAAATGTTCTTCCTACCGTGGAGCGGGTAAGTCCTGAAATCGTTTACAATACACAGGCTTCCGGCAATGGCAAAAGAATGTCTGCTGCGCTGACAGGCGTAAATACTGCTTTTTTCAAAATCTTCAATCTGACCATAAAAAACGGTTCCTTTTTTACCCGGCAACAGGCTGTGGATGGAGATCCTGTTTGTATTATCGGTCCGGAAGTGGAAGCACGACTTTTCCCCAACGAAGACCCTCTCGGAAAACAACTCAAGGCAGGGAATACCTGGTTAAAGGTCATTGGCATTATCCGTGGGTTGCAAGTCAATAAAAAAGCCGAAGACATGGGTATTTCTGATTACAACCGTAGCATCTTTACTCCGCTGAAAACCATTTTGTTGCGTTATAAAGACCGGTCGCTTATCAACCAGGCATCCCTAATGGGAGGCGGACAGCAGGTGGTTATTTCAGGTGGCTCTATGGCTGTGTTTAGCAGCGGCAATGGCGGACAGGCAGAACAGAATAACAACCAGCTGGACAAAATAGTAGTGCAGGTGAAAGAAAGCGGTCAGCTGTTGCCTACTGCAAAAGTGATTCAAAAAATATTGCTGCGCCGACATCAAAACACCCAAAATTTCGATATAAAAATTCCGGAATTACTGCTTAAACAGGAACAGAAAACCAAAGATATTTTTAATATAGTACTGGGTGCTATTGCCGGTATTTCGCTACTGGTCGGCGGTATTGGTATCATGAATATTATGCTGGCTTCGGTAATGGAACGTATTCGCGAAATTGGCATACGCCGCGCTACGGGTGCCACGAAAAAGGATATTATTTTTCAGTTTTTGGCCGAATCTACTTTTATCAGTATCAGCGGCGGCATCCTGGGCGTGCTACTGGGTGTTATCATGGCAAAGGCTATTACGCTGTCTACCGGCATTCTTACTATTGTATCATTCTGGTCTCTCTTGTTGTCGTTTGGTGTGGCTGCTGCCGTGGGAATTATTTTTGGCTATCTTCCGGCTAAAAAAGCAGCTTTGAAAGACCCTGTAGAATCGTTACGGCATGATTAAAAAAAAGCCGTAAACCACTAAATTTTTCTTTTTTGAACAACACCCTGAACGGAAAACATTGCTGTTCTTCACTTAGTATAAGCATTGGAAAAACAAACCATAAATAATTTAAATTTGTGCTGTTCTGTATTTTGCAAATTCAATACGATTGAATTTAAAGATCTACAATGAATAAATTCGCATGTAATTTTTTATCTATGAGACGTGTCATCCTTCTTATTTTTCTTATTTTTTCGGGTATCAGTCTGCTGCCGGCGCAGTCCGTTAAACGTTACACCCTCAATGAGGTGATCCACCTTGCCCAAAAGCAGTCGCCCGATGCGCTCATGGCAAAACATCGTTTTAGGAAAAGCTACTGGCAGTACCGTACTTTCAAAGCAACTTATTTGCCTAACCTGAATCTGCGTGCCACCCTGCCCGATATTAACCGGAGCATTAACGCCATCTCGGCACCTGATGGCACTATTTCATACACTTCTCAAAGCGTATCAAATTATTCGCTGGGGCTTTCACTGAACCAGAAAATCGGTCTTACCGGAGGTGAGTTATTTGTGAATACCGGCCTACAACGAATGGATAATTTTTACACCGATACTACCACCCGGCAATACCTTAGCAATGTGATAAATATCGGAATCAGCCAGCCGATTTTTACTTATAATCCATACAAATGGCAAAAAAAAATAGAACCTTTAAAATACGAAGAAGCCAAACGGTTGTATATGGAAACCAATGAAAATATTGCCATAAAAGCCATCAATTATTTCTTTTCTCTCCTTACTGCGCAGATTGAATGCGAAATAGCCAAAAAAAATTATCATAATTACGACACGTTATACAAAATTGCCAAAGGACGTTATAACCTGGGAAAAATTGCAGAGAACGATTTGTTACAACTGCAACTGAATTATTTGAAAGCAGATGCCTCAGTGGAACAGGCCCAGCTGGCATACAACGACAAGTTTTTCCGGTTTAAATCATTTTTACGGCTAAAAGACAGTACCGGCATTAAACTTATCCCGCCCATGCTCACCTCTTTTTTCAATATCCCGGTAAGTAAAGCTGTTGAAGAAGCTAAACTCAACACTTCTGCATCGCTTGCGTTTACCCAACGTTTGCTTGAAGCTGCCAGTCAGCTGAACATGGCGAGGATGAATGGCCGTTTCGATATGAATTTATATGCCAGTTTTGGCGTATCTCAAACATCGCATACTTTGCAGGAAGCTTATAAAAAGCCCTTAAACCAGGAACGTGTTAACATGGGAATAACCCTCCCGTTGCTCGACTGGGGAAGGGCCAAAGGGGTCATCAAAATGGCAGAATCCAATCAGGAACTGGTTAAAACTGCCGTGCAGCAGGATAAAATTGACTTTGAGCAAAACATTTATCTGAAAGTTATGGAGTTTGCCATGCAGAAAAAACAACTGGCCATTGCTGCCAAATCGGATACAGTAGCACAGAAACGCTACGAAATTACCCACAAGCGCTACATGATAGGTATGGTAAACGATGTGCTGGAGCTAAACAACGCCCAAATTGACAACGACAATGCCAAGCTGAACTACTTTAACACATTGAAGAGCTATTGGGTCAACTACTATGATTTACGAAAGCTGACACTCTACGACTTTCAGAAGAACAGGCCCATCACGGTTAATACGAAACTGTTGATTCAATAATATTCTTCGAAATTTTTGGGCGTGGCCGTTCAAAGCAGAGATGTACTTAAGTCTCTTTTAATGTTTTCCTGTCATTTTGAGTCTCAATTGAAGCAGTTAAGAGAATCCGTAATTGTTACTTCCTGTTTTTCTTTGTTTGAGGTCGGAGTAAAAAGATCCAAAACCCTGAAATCCGTACCTTTGTTTTTTAATTTTATTTTGGCTAGGAAATATTTACGCAATGATAACGGAAGAAAATAAATCGCAGTTCCTGATTTACCAGACTGAATATGGAGAAACAAAGATTGATGTTCGCTTTCAGGGCGAAACAGTTTGGCTCACACAAAAGCTTATGGCAGAGCTGTTTCAAACAACGATTCCAAATATAAACATACATCTGACAAATATTTTTGAAGAGGGCGAATTAGATGAAAGTTCAACTATTAAGGATTTCTTAATAGTTCAAAAAGAAGGGAAACGACAGGTTAAGCGCAAACAAAAGTTTTATAATCTTGATGCGATTATTTCTGTTGGATATCGTATTAAATCACATATTGCGACAAAATTTCGTCAATGGGCAACAAAACATATTCGGGAATATATTGTAAAAGGTTTTGTGATAGATGACGAACGGTTAAAAAATCCGGATTTGCCTTTTGACTATTTTGAAGAGCTCTTAAAACGAATACAGGATATTCGCACTTCGGAAAAACGATTTTACCGTAAAATTACTGATATATATGCTACAAGCGTTGATTATGATCCCACACACGAAATGAGTATCAAGTTCTTTCAAACCGTTCAAAACAAAATGCATTGGGCAATTACAGGCAAAACAGCCGCAGAAATAATTAGCAAACGTGCCGACAGTGCTAAACCTAATATGGGCTTAACCAATTGGCGTGGCGATAAAATCAGAAAGTCGGATGTAACCATTGCAAAAAATTATTTGAATGAAAATGAATTGAGTGCTTTAAACAATTTGGTTGAGCAATATTTGATTTTTGCCGAAGGACAGGCAATGCGCCGTATCCCTATGTTTATGAAAGATTGGATTGAAAAATTAAATGCTTTCCTCAGTTTGAATGATCGTGAAATTTTGCAAAATGCAGGCAGCGTATCTCATGAACTGGCAAAGCAAAACGCTGAAAAGGAATTTGATAAGTTCAAAAAAGTCAGCCAAAAGAGTATTGACAAAACAAATGATGATTTTGATATCCAAATAAAGCAAATCGCACAAAAGAAAAAAACCAATATCCCGTAATTACATGACGACTGCTTATCCTTCTTTGAGGTTGATGCCAGCCAAGAAATCCGAAATCCAAAACCCTGAAATCCGTACCTTTGCTTTTTAATTGATTATTCATGGAACAGGAAACTTTTGATATTGCTGCATTGTCCGAAATGAACAAAGGAACGCTCATGGAGCAGCTCGGCATTGAATACCTCGAAGCCCGCACGGGATATATGAAAGCGAGTATGCCGGTGGACGAACGTACCTTTCAGCCCATGCGTATTCTGCATGGTGGTGCCACGCTCGCATTGGCCGAAACACTGGCCAGCATCGGTTCGGCGCTGATGGTGGATCGTGAAAAATACGATGTAAAAGGGCAGCATGTTTCTGCCAATCATATCCGGAGCGCCCGCAGTGGAAAAGTTATCGGTGAAGCAGTCATTATGCATCGCGGCCGCAGTTCCCATATCTGGAATGTGGATGTAAAAGATGAACAGGGACGGCTGATTTCCACTTGCCGTGTAACCATGTTTGTGGTAAAGAAAAAGGAATCTCCATCTTGATATAACATTCTCATTACATGCTGGTTCACCAACTTCTTGTTAAAAATCTGCCGTTTGTGGTTTATCGTCTTCCCGGCGAAAAAGACCCGGTTTGCCTGATTCAGACATCTCCACGGTTACAGCAATTTTCACTGGAAGAACTAGAGCAACAAAAAGGGTTTGTCATTGCTTCTTTTAATGCGTACAAAACCGGTCAGGCTTATGTAATAAAGCCGGATTTTATCTTCCATAATCTAAAATTAACTAATGAATTAGCGAGTTCATTAAATGATTTTCCCGACAAGGAATTTCAGCTGCCGGAAGAAAATAATTTCATTATTGACCGTGAAAATTACCTAAGCCAGGTAAAAGAACTTGTCAGTAAAATTAAAAACGGGGAAGCACGTAAAGTGGTGCTGTCGCGGGTTACGGAAAGGACATTGCCACAGGAATTTGATTTTAATCTGTTTTTCGACATTTTGCAGCAAAGTTATCCACGGGCTTTTGTATATCTGTTTCATCTTCCCGGCAAAGGCATTTGGGCAGGTGCCACACCCGAAATATTGCTGAAACGCGATGGCAGTTTTTACGAAACCATGGCGCTGGCCGGAACACAGAAACGTCCGGACACGGATGCAGTCCTTCATTGGAAAGAAAAAGAATCGGAAGAGCAGGGTTTTGTAACGGAATTTGTGGAGCAACAGATACGGAAAAACGGAATACAAGATTATAAAAAGTTCCCCGTGGAGACAGTAAAAGCAGGAAATCTGGTACATCTCTGCACCCGCTTTCACCTTTCTGCAGAAGCTTTACATGGGAGAACAGGGCAATTTGTCACAGCGTTGCATCCCACGCCTGCGGTTTGCGGCCTGCCCAAAGAAAAGGCCTGGCAACTTATCACTAAAACAGAGAAACACCTCCGTCACTTTTATACCGGATTCCTTGGCCCGTGGCAAACGAACGACCGGCAGCATCTTTTTGTCAACCTGCGTTGTGCACGGTTTTTAAAAGATAAAGTTGAACTTTATGTTGGCGGCGGGCTGACGGCGGCTTCCATTCCTGAAAACGAATGGCAGGAAACCGAGGACAAATCGGCCACCCTCTTGTCGGTTGTGGAAAAAATGCGCAACTTTGCCCCATGACTTCCGATAAAAGAACCATCAGCCTTTTGACCAATCTTTTTGTTAAGAAAGGTCTTTGTGAAATTGTGCTTTCGCCCGGCTCACGCAATGCTCCTATCATAATTTCTTTCGCACAACATCCGGATGTTAAAGCTGTTAGCGTGGTAGACGAACGCAGCGCTGCCTTTTTTGCCCTTGGTATGGCACAGCAAAAGCAACGTGCCGTAGCCATAGCCTGCACATCGGGAAGTGCCGTGCTGAATTATGCACCGGCCATCGCCGAAGCCTATTACAGGAAGATTCCGTTGCTCATACTCACTGCCGACAGGCCATCGTATCTCATAGATGTGGGCGATGGGCAAACCATCCGGCAGGAAAATGTCTTTGCCAACTTTATCAAAAAATCATATACCCTGCCGTTGGAAATCAATTCGGAAGAGGAAAAGGAAAAAGTTAACCGGCTCATTAACGAAGCCATTGACGAGACAAGGTTTCCCGAACCGGGGCCGGTTCATCTTAACATTCCGTTTGACGAACCGCTTTACGGGCTTACTGATCAGCCGGAAACCGGAAAAGTTGTTGAACCCATAAAAAAATTACCTTCGGTGGCTGATGCTACCCGTCAGAAATTTCTTGAACACTGGCGAGGAAGCCGGAAAACGCTTATCCTTGCCGGTGAGGGAGAGCCTTCCGAAAAGTTGAATGAAATACTTGTTCATCTTTCCGGATATCAACAGGTTACCGTCATGACCGAAACAACGTCCAACCTGCATTCTCCGGCTTTTATGGACGAAATCGACAACCTCATCACGGTAATCCCGGAAGCAGTGCTGGCTGAGGTTCAACCGGATTTGCTCATTACTTTTGGGACGTCCATCGTTTCCAAGAAAATCAAAAAACTTCTGCGAAAGTATCCGGCCAAAAACCACTGGCACATTTCG
>WFNG01000071.1 GCA_015488735.1 Bacteroidales bacterium
ACGAATAGCTGCCTCTCTTTCCTACAATTATATGGGTCCGGTCCCTTCTATTACTCTTCCTTTCGGCCCGGGGAAACAACTTGATCTTGCCCCTTCCAGCAATTATAACGGTCATGTGGATGTTAAATATTTGATTTTTGATTTTAACCGGCGTAATGAGTGGATAAATTTGCTTAGGTCAAATAAGCTTGCTCAGCAGGAAAAAATAAACTTACTTAAAAACAGGTTGGCTTATCGGACAGTACAGGCCTTTTATTCTGTTTTGTTTTTTCGGGAAAGCCTGAAAGTGAAAAACCGGCAAATGGATGATTTGCTTCAACATCTTGCTACGGCAAAGAAGTTGGTGGAAACGGGGTCGGCGATTAGTCTGGATACGCTTACTACACGCGTTCGGGTTACCGCCATAGAAAATCAAAAAGTGGCTATTGAAAATAGGCTGCATCAAAACGAGATTGTTTTGAAATCGTTGCTAAATATTGGGCGGGATACTGCTTTTTATATTACCGGAAGTTTTCTGAAATCTGTTCCTCACTTGACGCTGGATTCTATTATTCAGGTAGCTTATGCCAACCGGGAAGAGATAAAGCTGGCTAAAATAGGTCAGCAGGCTGCTAATATTCAAATGAATATTGCCAAGCTAAACAGCAGGCCTACGTTAAGTGCCATAGGTAGCTACGGGCTTAAAAACGGATATCCCGGAAATTTGTACAAATTGCGCAGCAACTGGCTTTTGGGAGTGGCGGTTGATGTTCCCATTTTTGATGGTTATATGAAAAAAGCGAAGGTAGAAACGGCTACATGGAATATTCATGCAGTACAAAATCATCTGGACGCTTTGAAAAAAACTATTAGCCGCGAGGTGCAACAGGCGGAATCAAATCTGTTATCCAGCCAAAAACAACTGAAAATGGCAAATGAGGAGATTATTACCGCCAAGGCTGCCTTAAAACAGGCACGTGTCCAATACAGGAGCGGATATGCTACCAACCTGGCACTGCTGGATGCAGAAACTTCACTAACCCGTGCCCGGTTAAATTATGTGGCCGGCCTTTATAAAATAACCTTAAATAAATACCGGTTAATGGAAACACTGGGATTGAGAATTTGGTAGAGATTGTGACTATTAAACGAATAAATGGTAACAAAAAAAGTTTAATTCATGTCAATTCCCACTGTTTTTCCCCGCCACACAAAATCGACAACAATACATTTTTTATTACTGTCGTAATACCACAACGGCCCTGCCTGGCGCAAGCGTCCGCTTTTACCAACAACCGTAACTGGCGCAAGCGTCCGCTTGTGCCTTACGTGTCTGATTTTATGTTTTTTTCCACTTTCCGTAATGGTGAACCCGGCTTTCACAGGCATTTTCCCGGTCATAATTTCAAATTGAACGTTTCTTTGAACCGGCATACCTTCATATTGTTTTCCTGTTCGTGAGAAGAGGAAGGTTTTTCCTGATACGTTTTGAAACCGGAGCAACTCATATTGTCCTTTCTCATAAGCACCAAAAGTTTTTCCATTGTCTTCATACATCTGTCCGGCACTGCTTTTGCCCTTTCCGGCAGGATAAAACCGGATGGTCAAATCTCTGGAAGAGTAATAGTCGGTGCTTTCTACTGCTTTCACCATGGGGATAAATGCGCCTGCCCTGACGAAAACAGGTATTGTTTCCAGGTTTATTGGGAAATTTATCCACCGGCCTCCTTTAAACGTTTTATTGTTCCACCAGTCAAACCATAAACCATCGGGCAGATAAATGCGTTGTGTTTGTTCCTTCTCTTTCAATACAGGGGCCACCAGAAAGTCATCTCCCCAAAGATATTCATCCATTACTGAATAAGTAATACTGTCCTTGGGAAATGCAAAAAAGAGCGGACGGATAATAGGTGTTCCATCCTTGTGCGCCTGCCATGTTGTAGTGTAAAGATAAGGCAGCAACCGGTAACGTTCGTCCATAAAGTACCGGACAATCCGCTGTGTTGTGGTATCAAAAAATACCGGTTCCGAAGGTATTCCCGACCCGTGAGGGCGCAGAATAGGGGAGAAGCAGGCAAATTGTAACCAGCGTGTGTAAAGGATATTGTTTTTCACGCCCTGCGCAAAACCGCCGGCATCGGCATGAATAAAAGGCATGCCGCTGAGGCTCATGTGAATCATAATGGGAAGTTGCGCCTGTAGCCCGCCCCAGCTGCGGCTGACATCACCTGACCAGGGAAAAACCGACAACCGTTGTGAGCCGGCATAGCCAGCACGGTTAAGGTCGAAAAGCCGACGTTGCGGATAATATTTCCGGTAATTGTCAAAAAGCATCTTCTCCCAGTAAAAGGCGTAAACATTATGAATTTGCCAGGCGCTGCCATTTATACAATACTCATCAAAAGGCTGGCTTTCGGGTTCGCCCAAATCTCCCCACCAACCTGCAACGCCAATCTTGATTTGCTTTTGGTATTGTTCCCAGAACCAACGTTGCGCTTTGGGTTCAAAAATATCAATTAATGCTCCGGGGCCAAAATAAAACTCTTTGTTGATGTAAGTTTTCCCCATGCTGTCGGTAGCCAGAATATGCAGACTGTCGGCTATGTAAAAGTTTTTTAACGTATCCAGAATGTAAGGTTCGGTAATCAGAATGGTTTTCACGCCTTCTTTTCTGAATTTGGCAATCATCTGTTTTGGATGCGGCCATTGGGGTTTGTACCATGCCAGCCGTCCCATGGTGCCTTTAATACTGTCGCCAAACCAATAAAAATCAAAAATGATGGCATCGATGGGAAAATGTTTCAAATGCATCAGGTTTACAATAGAGTCGGCTTCCTTTTGTGTCCGGTAAGCCATGCGCGATTGTAAATTGCCCAGTGCCCAACGCGGTGGCAGAGGCTGTGTGCCGGTGAGCTCTCCATACGAACGGTACAGATCCGGGAAATTATACCCGGCAATAAACACATACTTCATTATTCCGCCAACGGCACCAAACTCCAGTCTGTTTTTGTGCGCTTTTCCAATGTCGGCATAACCTCTCTCATGGTTGTCAAAAAACAGTAAATATTTTTTTGAAGAAAGCAGCATGGGAACTGAAAAATTCAGGTTGGGAGAACCGATTTCATACGCGTAGTGTGCCTGATTGTATAGCTCAAAACGTTTTCCTCTTAAATTATCGATGGCGCGTTCCCCCAAACCGTAATAATGTTCTCCGGAGGTCATTTTAAATTGGAGTCCGTTATTATCTGACCGGCGAAAATAACCTCTGCCCTCATTCAGTAACGTGTCTCCGTGATATACAAAGTGTATTTTTACAGGATTCTTATTGATAACCACCTGTAAACTATCAGTGCTGAAAATTAGAGAATTAGTGGTTTCTTTCAGTGAAGAAATTCCTGTTTTGGGTGGTAAAATTATGGCAACGGATGAGTCCGGTACGTTGGGTGAAGATTTGAAATTCTTAACCTCTGCAATTTTAGGCGTATAAAATAGTATCTGCATAGTGCCATGGTTGGTTTTAACCATAAGCCGGCCTTTGTTGAGCTGATATCCTGTGAGTTTTCTGCTGTTAAAAAGATAGTGTATTTGTTTTTTTACAGGCGGTTTATAACCAAAAACGGGGATCAGGAAATCCTGACCGTTCTTGTCTTTGGCCACGCGCGATCCATTGGTGTTTCTGAACACGAAAGAAAGCTGCTGTACTATCTCATCTTTATGAAGCTGGTAAAAATTCTTTATTACAAAATGAAATGCATACAGGTTCCGGCCTTTACGCTGCATTTTGACGTGGGGGTCGGCTTTGCCCCAATTTCCTGTCACATTTTTCCAGCTGTGGGCATCCAGGCTTTTGTTGGTGATAACACCGGCGTGCAGATATACATTACCTGTATAATTTTCCAGCGCCTTATTTCCTTTGGCGGCATTAAAAAAAAGCGTGACGCTATCGGTAGGAGAAGGATGGGCCGGAACAAGCCATGCGGTCTGGGCAAAAGTTGGATTTGCTGCCAAAAGCAGGGAAAAAAAAGCCAGGATATATCTAAAATTTACATTGTTTTTACTCCTCGTAAAAAGCCCTTTTCGGGATATGGATAGAATCATGTGTTTAATGATTAAAGGTGAAGGCGGAATTTTTTCCGACGCACAAAAATAAAGGTTTACACCGGAAACTGAAAATCTCTATAAATTATTTTGCGGAATGTAATTATATTTTGACTGGCATACTGCTGCCGAAAAAGTAATCCCGGTGTCCAGTAAACTTTTAAGGTGGCGGGGCAACTCTTTTTCTGAAAGTTTGTTTTGGACAATATAGGCTGCTATTCCTGCATTGAATCCATCTCCGGCGCCAATGGTACTCACTGC
>WFNG01000072.1 GCA_015488735.1 Bacteroidales bacterium
ACTAACCACTAAGGAATACCAGAGATATTCACCAAGGTTTTTTTGCCAACGAATTACACGAATTTTTGTTTTCCCCAGCCTGCGGCTGGGCAAAAACCCATTTTCAGCCTTCTTTTCTCCGGTGTGTTCCCATAGTTTTTCTTTTTGCCGGAGGCGAAAAGAAACACCCGCTTCGTGAAATTAGTGCAATTCGTTGGTAAGAATTAACGCTGGCCGTGATTTTCAATCGCGGCCGGAAAGGGCAGGAGGATATTTTATCCGGTTGGAATTGCTTTGTGTTTCTTCGTGAAAACCCTTCGCGCCCCTTCGTGGTAAAAGGAAAACCACCAAGTCCCACCAGGTTTTTTCACCAACGAATTGAACGAATTGCACTAATTTTTGTCTTTCTCCGCCTGCGGCCCGGCAAAAATCCTTTACCGTTTAGCCCTGGGGCAATGAACGCAGGCTTTTGCGGGCAGCCATTGCCGTGAGGGCCTGCGTAATTGGAAACTTTTTGTATGAAAATAGTTTCCAGTGTTTATTTTTTATATTTTTGCCTTTTCAAATATGTGGAGAAGAGATTATGAAAATTAAAAAAATAAGCTTTTTGCTTCTGCTGTTTTTTGTGGGTGGAGGCATTGTACGGGCACAGGGAACAACGGTTCTGGCACAGATTCCGCACCAAATAAAATATTTCTCGCTTAAGCAGGCTGTGGATTATTCGATGGTTCACAATTATGGTGTTATCAACTCCGGTAAGGATTTGGAAATTGCCAAACAGAAAATCAAGGAATCGTTGGCACAAGGACTCCCGCAAGTGAATGCCGCAATCAATTACAAAGACAATATTGCCCGTCCGGTTTTTATTTTTCCCGGAGAGATGGCCGGCCGACCCGGACAGGATATTGCTGTACAATTTGGTACAAAATACAGTGCTGATTTTGCGGGAAGTGTTCGTCAGTTAATTTTCGATGGCCGTTATTTTATTGGTCTGAAAGCAGCCCGGATATCGCTGGAACGGACAGATAAAGCATTTTTTAAGAATAAACTGGCGGTTAAAGAACAGGTTTCCGATGCTTACTTCAACGTGTTGTCGGCTGCCGAAAGTTTGCGGATTATTGATTCCACCCTCCGGATTACAAAGAAGCTTGCAAACGAAACAGAGCAGATATACAAAGCCGGGATGACCGAAGATGTGGATGTTGACCAGCTAAACCTGTTGGTTTCAAACCTGCAGGCTTCTAATACTTTTCTGCAAAACCAGTACAACATCGCCCGGGCTTTCCTTAAATTTTATCTTGGTTTGGGAGAAAATGACAGCATTGTCCTTACCCAGACACTGCCCCAACTTATACAGATAAAAACACACAACCCAATTCTGTTACAGCCTTTTAATCTGCAGGAAAATATTGATTTTCAGACGATGATAAAGAACAAAGAACTGCAGGGTTTAAAGATAAAACTGGCAAAATCGGCTTATATTCCTTCCATTAATGCTGTTTTTAATTATCAGACTCAGGCACAACGCGATGTGTGGAATTTCTTTAATTCGGGAAAATGGTTCCAGAGTGCCTCTTATGGCATTACCATGAGTATCCCGATTTTATCGAGTGGCGAACGGCTGGCAAAACTAAAACAGGCAAAGATAGCTTACGAGCAGGCACAGGTTTTGACCCGCCAGACAGCCACACAACTTGGTATACAGTATAAAACCACCCGCAACGATTACTATAACGCTTTGCGTGTTTATAAAAATAAGCTTAAAAGCCGCAAAGTAGCAGAAACAATCTACCGCAAAACAACAGAAAAATTTACACACGGAATGGCTTCGAGTCTCGACTTGTTAAATACGCATAACCAGTTTCTTAATGCTGAAAGTGATTTCATCACCTCCGGACTCAATTTACTGAAAACAGCCGAGAAACTGGAAATTCTCCTAACTAAAGCACAATAATCATGGATACAAAAGAAAAAGAAATCATCCATAAAGTGGCCCGGCTTTATAACAAATACGGTATCAAAAGCATTACCATGGACGATGTGGCCCACGAGCTGGGTATTTCCAAAAAGACGCTGTACGAACATTTTTCCGACAAGCAGCATCTTGTGAGTGCCGTGGTAGATCAGGAAGTGACTTTTAACGATCTCCGTTTGAAAAAGCATAAAAAGGAATCGGAGAATGCACTGCAGGAGCTGCTTAAAATATTTCGCGTACACCTGCAGATGCTGAGAGATTACAACCCATCGCTTGAATTTGATTTAAAAAAATATTATCCGGACATATATGCCAAACTCAAACGGATAAAACGTGAGAAAATCAGAGAAAACACTTTGAAAAATTTGATAAAAGGAAAACAGGAAGGATTGTACCGGGAAGAACTTAACGAAGAAATTATTACCAAACTTACGATTCTACGTATTGAAAGTTTGTCGGAAACAGACCTGTTTAGTCCCGAAGAAATTTATTCTCATGATTTTTCAAAAGAAATGTTTTTGTATCATTTACATGGCATTCTTACACGGAAAGGGGCGGAGTATCTGAATCAAAATATTGAACAATTAATATTGACAAAATAAACCCTCCATGATAAATCCTTCTGCCTGTTATAGATAATAGTGGCGGATGACTATGATCAATAAATATAAAACGATAAACACATGAAAAATATTAGCCTTTATTTTGTTGCCCTTCTTTTTCTTATGGCTTCGTGCGGGCACGAAACCAAATCCAAAACCGAGCAGCAAATTATTTCTTATCAAAAACAGGTAACCGCTATTAATAATAAAATTGACAGGTTACAGCAAAAATTAGACAAACAAAACAAAAACAAAGTAGTTACAACAGGCCGTAAGGTTACAGTTAATGTCAGCAAGTTGCAACCATCTGTTTTCAATCATTATTTTGATGCTTCTGCCGAAGTAGAAAGTGTAAACGAAGCATACATAAGTCCTGAAGTAAGCGGGCAGATAGAGAAAATATATGTGAAAGAGGGCGATCGTGTTAAAAGAGGGCAACTACTGGCGCAACTCAACTCCGATATTATTAAGGACAACATCCGGGAGTTGAAAACTTCACTTGAGCTGGCCTCTTATACCTACAAAAAACAGAAATCTCTTTGGAAAAAACATATTGGCTCTGAGCTGCAATACCTGCAAGCCAAGACCAATTTTGAAAGTTTGCAAAATAAACTTAACACGCTGCAAACGCAATACCAGCGATCGTTTATCAAATCGCCCATCGATGGCTATGTAGATGCCATCGATTTAAAAGTGGGAGAAATGGCCATTCCGGGCCAGCGGTTTTTTCACGTGGTGAATCTGGGCAGGCTTTATGTGAATGCCCAGATTTCAGAGGCCTATCTCCCCATTATTCACGAAGGCGATGCTGTTGAGGTTCGTTTTCCGGCTTTTCCTTCCATCGTGTTGCATAAAACAGTTTACCGTATCGGGAAAGTCATCAACAAACAGAGCAGGACATTTAAGCTTCAGCTGAGAATAAATAACCCGAAACAGTTGTTGAGACCTAATTTGCTGGCTATTATCCGGATTAAAGATTATACAAATCCCAAAGCTATTGTAGTCCCTTCTTTTATTATTCGCGAAGACATTCA
Organism: Bacteroidales bacterium; assembly: GCA_015488735.1. GTDB lineage: Bacteria > Bacteroidota > Bacteroidia > Bacteroidales > F082 > Sulfidibacterium. The sequence goes on from WFNG01000072.1 coordinate 3,591, forward strand.
GGGAAATTATCTTTACGTGGTAACCACGGAAGACGGGCAAAAAATTGCCCGGAAACGTTACGTGAAAACGGGAAAATCATATCAACAAACAACCGAAGTGCTTGAAGGACTCAGAGTAGGTGAAACGGTTGTTACCCAAGGATTTAATAATGTTTCAAATGGTTCTGTTTTAAACATCGGGAAATAGTTCCCTGTTGGAGCAAAACAAAAACTTAAGGCTTTTTTAAACAGTGAAGCATGAATACAAAGAAAGAAAAATCAGATAAAATTATCCGCGATTTTAAGCTCTCTACGTGGGCACTTAACAACAAGAATACGGTTTATCTTTTTACCATAGCCACCATAATTTTTGGGTTTGTCGCTTACGTGGCATTACCCAAAGAGTTATTTCCCGATATTAAAATTCCGACGGTGATGGTGCAAACCATTTATCCGGGAAACCCGCCTGTTGACATGGAAAACCTCGTAACCCGTCCGCTGGAAAAGCAAATAGAATCGGTAAAGGGAATAAAAAAAATGACTTCCATTTCCGCGCAGGATGCTTCCAGTATTTTTGTTGAGTTCCACACAAATGTGGATATCCGCAAGGCACTTGACGATATAAAGGACGCAGTGGACAAAGCAAAAAAAGACCTGCCCGATGACCTGCCAAGCGACCCACAGGTTACCGATATTGATATTTCAGAATTTCCGGTTATCAACGTGAACCTTTCGGGAAATTTCAGCCTTAGCGAGCTGAAAGGATTTGCCAACAACCTGAAGGATGAGTTTGAATCTGTTTACGAAGTTTCAAAAGTAAACATTACCGGCATAACCGACAGGGAGGTGAAAATTTTTCTGAACCCTTTTAAAATGGCTGCCATGCAGGTAAGTTTTACCGACGTGGAAAATGCCGTTAAATTTGAGAACATGTCTATCTCGGGAGGTGAGGCCAAAATTGGAAAAATAGACCGTTCAGTACGTATTCTCGGTGAATTTAAAAACCCGAAAAATATCGCCAACATTATTGTTAAACGCGAAAAAGGCAATATCGTTTATATGCGTGATATTGCCACGGTAAAATACGGTTTTAAAAAACGTGATAGTTATTCGTATCTCGACAAACAGCCGGTTGTTACTTTGCAGATTGTAAAGAAAAGTGGTGAAAATCTTCTCTCCACTACTTCTCATGTTTTTCAAATTCTGAAAGATGCCAGAAAATCAAAACTTATCCCCGACAACCTGAAAATTACCATTACCAACGACCAGTCTGATAAGGTTAAAAAGCAAATTAATAACCTGGAAAACAGCATTATCATGGGAATAATTTTCGTGGTGGCCATCCTTTTCCTGTTTCTCGGAACCCGTAACTCGCTCATTGTGGGTTTTTCTATTCCCATGTCTATGCTTATGGCTTTTATGGTGATGGGTATCGCCCATTACAAAATCAATATGATGGTCCTTTTCGCCTTGATTCTCGCACTGGGGATGTTGGTGGACAACGCCATTGTGGTTACTGAAAATATATACCGGTTTGTGCAGCGGGGTTATCCTGTGAAGGAGGCGGCCCGGCAGGGCGTTGGCGAAGTGGCTATGCCTATTATCTCTTCCACTGCTACAACACTGGCCGCTTTTCTGCCCCTTGTTTTCTGGCACAGTATTATGGGCGAGTTTATGAAATTTCTCCCCATCACGCTGATTATTGTACTCACGGCTTCGCTGTTTAATGCGCTGGTGATAGTTCCGGTTATTTTTGTGGATTTTTACAAACCGGGCGACAACAATCCGTTACCCAAAACAAAAAGAAGTCTGCGACTGGCCGGGATGTTTACCCTTCTTGCCGTGGTAGCTTTTGTGGCAAAATGGAATATTGTCGGCTCGTTAATGATTTTTGCTGCCGTATTGGGATTGCTTAACCTTGCTTTTCTTACACGGCTTGCCATTTGGTTTCAAAAGGTATTTCTTGTCTGGCTGGAAAATACTTACCTTAAATTTATCCGTTTTGCCATTCATAAAAATAATTCCTACTGGATTATTGCCGGAACTTTTGTCTTGATGTTTCTAACCATCGGATTTTATTTCGGTAGTAAGCCCAAAGTGGATTTTTTCCCCACTTCCGAACCTAAACTTATCAATGTAATAGCCCAAATGCCTATTAGTACCGACATTAAAGTTTCCGACTCTGTGATGCAGGTGATACAGGCAAAAGTTTATCAGGTTATACAACCCGACATGAATATTGTTAAATCGGTGCTGACCGTTACCGGAAAAGGAGCCGTGGGCCAGAACGAAGGATTTACCAGCCGTGGCGGTGCGCCCAACAAAGGCATTATTACCATAAACTTTGTGGAATTCCAAAACAGACACGGTATCAACACTTTTACGATTATGCGCCGGCTGGCCGATACCCTTATCGGGAAATATCCGGGCGTTAATATTTCTCTTGAGAAACAACGTGAAGGACCACCCGTTGGTTATCCTATTAATATAGAGATTAGTGGTAAAAAATTTTCCACGTTGCTACGTGTTACGGATAGTGTTAAAGCACTGATTAACAGGAAAAATATTCCCGGTATTGAAGGCCTTGAAATGGATTTGAACGTGGGAAAGCCGGAATTATTGGTCAAAATTAACCGTGACAAAGCACGCCGTTTTGGCCTCTCTACCGGACAAATTGGCGAAGCCATACGCACTGCACTGTTCGGAAAAGATATCTCTGATTTTAAACAGGGAGAAGATGAATATAAGATTAGGATGATGCTGGCAGACAAATATCGTTATAACATTTCCGATTTAATGAACCAGCGCATCACTTTCCGCTCACAATCTTCGGGAAAGATTATTCAGGTTCCTATTTCTGCTGTGGCTGATTATAAATATGGTTCTACTTACGGAGCCATTACAAGGATCGACAGGAAAAGGGTGATTACCCTGCATTCTAATGTTATCAAAGGATATAATGCCAACCAAATTAATGCGAGGCTGAAAAAAATGCTGGCTGGCTATCCCATGCCTGCCGGGTATAAATATAGTTTTACGGGAGAACAGCAATCGCAGGCCGATGCTGCCAAATTTCTAATCAAAGCCATGATGATTGCGCTGGCACTTATTATGATTATTCTTGTGAGCCAGTTTAACTCTTTTGTAAAGCCTTCCATTATCATGTTCAGTGTTATTTTGAGTACCATTGGCGTGTTTGGCGGTCTTGCCACATTCCACATGGATTTTGTGGTACTCATGACGGGTATCGGATTGGTATCGCTTGCCGGCGTGGTTGTTAACAATGCCATTGTTCTGATTGATTATATCGGGTTGGTAAAACTCCGCAAGAAAAAAGAAATGGGCCTTGCCGAAGAAGACGATTTACCCATGAACATAGCCATGGAGTGTATTGTGGAAGCCGGGAAAACCCGGTTGCGCCCGGTGTTGCTTACGGCCATTACCACCGTGCTGGGATTAATCCCGTTGGCTGTGGGCCTGAATATTAATTTTATTTCGTTGTTGAAAAATTTTAATCCGCAACTATTTTTTGGTGGTGACAACACTGCATTCTGGGGTCCCATGTCGTGGACGGTTATCTTCGGACTGACCTTTGCCACTTTCCTCACACTGATTGTAGTACCTTCCATGTACCATGCGCTATATACCGGAAAGGTGGCCATGAAAAGATGGATTGGGAAAGATAAGCAGAGGGGATGAAAATAAAAAATCAATAAAAAAGCCGGATGCATTGTCCGGCTTTTTTTCAGAACCTCCCATAGGGCTCGAACCCACTACCTGCTCATTACGAGTGATACCGATTATACATCAAAATGTCGCATATCTTCACAAAGTTCGAT
>WFNG01000073.1 GCA_015488735.1 Bacteroidales bacterium
CACTGAAATAATCTTTTTGCGATGCTATCACCTCCAGTGTTTGCAATCCGATGGAACCGGTTGATCCCAGTATGGCTACTTTTTTTATCATAAATCAGAACAGTCCTTTTCTCTAATTAAAGTTAATATATTTTGTTGGATTCACCGGATTTCCGTTATACCAGAGTTCAAAATGCAGATGTGGGCCGGTAGATAGTTCGCCTGTATTTCCGGCAATGGCAATGGGTTCGCCTGCTTTCACAAAATCGCCTTCGTGTTTCAGCAGCACCGCATTGTGTTTGTATACCGAAATAAGATTTCCGGCATGCTGAATCACGATAACATACCCTGTTTCCAGTGTCCAGGCGGATAAAATTACGGTTCCATTCAACACAGATTTAACAGCATCGTTGTGCGGAGCAACTATGTCGATGCCGTAATGTTTTTCAAGCGGCGCAAATTTGGCGGTAATAATTCCGTTAAGCGGCTTAAAGAAATTCTGGTTATAAATCTGGATATTACCTGTTAACTCGGGCATAACTTCATTTCGTGGAAACAAGTTAAATTTTGTCCGGTTCTCAAAAGAAATTCTCAGCATACTATCCTGCTGCGATTTACGGTCTTTTATGGTATCGTAGTTATTAGGCTGTTCTGCCGGTTCAGGGAGTGTTTCAATAATTTTCTTGTTTTCAATAATTCTTTTAATATTCTGGATATAAAGATTTTTTTGTTGCGCATCAACCATCAGCGAGTCGGCTAATTTGTTCAGATGGTAAAGATTATCTTTTTGCTGAACATCCGGGTATCCGGGAATATATTCTTTTAGCGGGGTATAGGCAACCACAAAAAAGGTAAGTGCAACAAAGGTAATGGCCATACTCAACAAAAAGAGAAACACCTGTATGCGGCTGAGCCGGAAGCTAATGCGTTCCTCGAAAGTTGATTCATTAAAAAGTACAAGCCGGTATTTGTTCCGGAGTTTCCGGAACCATTTTTCTTTTCGCGGAGTTGTTTCCATATCAATAAAATATCTGTGCAAAGGTAAAAATAACCATGGGAAAAAGAGAAAGTAATGTTGAACAGAGATATATGGAAATTGATCTCCCGGTTTTCCCGGAATCAGGTTGATAAAACAACGCGTAAATATTGCTCTTATGTAAAATTTTACTAAATTTACAGACTAAAGTTTAATTGAAAACCTACAATGCCCACATCTGTCATCAAACTGAAAAATCTTCAACATCGCGGTGGTCACCAAATTGCATTATTTTTTGAATATGACAAAGCGCTTATCACTGAGGTTAAAAAAATCGGGGATATCAGATGGAGCCAAAGTAACAAATGCTGGTATATTCCTTACAGAACAGATTACCTGGCATATCTGCAAAATATATTGCCCGATGTGTTGTTTAAAGATTTAGTACAAGGCAGCATCCAACCAATGGAGGAAGAAGCGGGGGCAAAACTCAGCATTGAAATCAGGCACAACGAAAAAGACCAACTGTTATATATAAAAGTGCCGTTTAAACTGAAAGAAAAAATCAGGCGGCTGGATGGTGCGCAATGGCATATAAAGAGTAAATTGTGGATTGCTTATGCCAATTCTGAAAATTTCCGGCAAATCAAAGAAAACATCTCCGAAACAGAGGCAAAAGTTACGATCATAAAAAGCAATTTCACATTACGTAATGTCAGAAAAGAAACCTATAAAGATTTAGAGCCGTTAACTGATTTGCATAAAAAAGAGATCCGACAGTTTGTGGAATGGATGATACAGAAACGTTATTCTGAAAATACCGTGAAGACTTACACGGGGTGCATGGTTGTTTTTTTCAGATACTATTCGAAGAAGCCGCTACAGGAAATTAGCATTAAAGACATTGAGCGGTTCAATTTTGACTTTATCATCAAGCACGGTTACTCATCCAAAACGCAAAATCAATACATCAGTGCTATAAAAACATTTTACATAAAGATGAAAAGCATTAATTACGAGTTGGAACACATAGAGCGCCCCATAGAAGGACAAAAGCTGCCCAAAGTCATTCCCATAGAAGATGTCCAGACCATGCTGGCGGGAATACCCAACATAAAACACAAAACCGCATTAACCATGATTTACGCATTAGGATTACGGCGAGGAGAGCTGCTAAATTTAAAACTGGAGGACATTGATTTTAAAAGGAATACAGTGAAGATACTCAATGCAAAAGGTAAAAAAGACAGGGACTTACCGTTGCCCAAAAAGATGAAGGAACTGTTAGAAATATATTACAGACAAGTGCAGCCAAAAGAATGGTTAATAGAAGGCCAGATACCAGGGATGTCCTATTCGGCATCAAGTCTCAGCAGTATTTTTCACAAATACCTTGGACGTGTAATAAAAAATAATAATTTTACACTTCACAGTTTACGACACAGTTATGCAACTCATTTATTGGACATGGGCGTTGACCTGCGCATCATTCAGGAACTGCTTGGACACAAGAGCAGCCGAACGACCGAAATATACACACATGTAACCATGCGGAGTTTAAAAAACGTAAAAAACCCCATTGATGGCTTTAATATATAAAACAACAAAACATGTACATATCCACAACGCAGAGCTGCTGAAATGTGGGAAAAGAATGAATATATAGGAAGTTGTGCTTCATACAAGAAAGACCGAACATAATACAAAATTGACAGGAAAATTAAAATATGAGAAGTGAAATAAAAGAATGGAAAAATAATAACAAAGAAAAGGCCCTCGCTTCGCATTTTTTTAAATTTCTCTGCCTACCCACATTTGGCACATTTGCAAAGCCGCACGAGCCGACCCACAACCAAAACTTTGCAAAAGAGCCAAATCTTGCCAACGCTCTATTGACGAGTAGCTCAATAATGAAAAATAGGAATAGCTATGATAGATAAGAAAACATTATCGGAACGAGATATTTGCACTAAGTTTATAACTCCTGCAATAAAAAAAGCAGGTTGGAATACACTGACACAACTACTTGAAGAAGTTTCTTTTACTGACGGTAAAATTTATGTTAGAGGAAAAATGACTGCAAGAGGTGCAAAAAAGCGAGCCGATTACATTCTTTACTATAAACCAAATATTCCAATTGCAATTGTAGAAGCAAAAGACAATAAACATTCTGTGAGAGCAGGAATGCAACAAGCACTTGATTATGCTCAAATATTAGATATTCCTTTCGTTTTTAGTAGTAACGGAGACGGATTTTTGTTTCACGACAAAACACAAATATCTGGAAATATTGAAACCGAATTAGACAATGATAGTTTCCCAAGTCCGCAAGAACTATGGACGAAATACAAACAATATAAGGGCATTGAAACACCCGAAGCTGAAAAAATAGTTGAACAAGATTACTATTTTGACGGTAGCGGAAGAACACCAAGATATTACCAACAAAATGCTGTAAACAGGACCATTGAAGCAATTGCCAAAGGTCAAGACCGTATTATTTTGGTGATGGCAACAGGAACAGGAAAAACCTACACAGCTTTTCAAATTATTCATAGACTTTGGAAAAGTGGAAAAAAGAAAAGAATACTATTTCTTGCCGACCGTAACGTACTAATTGATCAAACTCGCAGAGGCGATTTTAAACACTTCAAAGACAAAATGACGGTGATAAAACACCGTATGATTGACAAAAGTTATGAAGTTTATTTGGCATTATATCAAGGCTTGACTGGTGCTGATGAACAAGCAGATGCTTATAAACAATTTTCACCTGAATTTTTCGATTTAATCGTAATTGACGAGTGCCATAGAGGAAGTGCAAAAGAAGATAGTGCTTGGCGTGAAATTCTAACCTATTTCAAAAAAGCCACTCATATTGGTTTAACTGCAACACCAAAAGAAACTGATACAGTTTCAAATATTGAATATTTTGGCGAGCCAGTTTACACATACTCACTGAAACAAGGAATTGACGATGGATTTTTAGCTCCTTACCGTGTTGTTCGTGTAAACTTAAATGTTGATACCGAAGGCTGGCGACCTGAACAAGGGAAAAAAGACAAAGATGGAAACGAAGTTGAAGACCGTGTCTACAACCGAAAAGATTTTGATAGAAATTTAGTAATTGAAGAAAGAACACAAGCTGTTGCAAGAAAGTTAACCGAGTTTATGAACGGTTACGACCGTTTTGCAAAAACAATTGTGTTTTGTACAGATATTGACCACGCTGAAAGAATGCGTACAGCTCTTTCAAATTTGAATAGTGATTTAGTGGCTAAAAACCATAAATACATTATGCAAATTACGGGTGATAATGACGAGGGGAAACGAGAATTAGACAATTTTATAAATCCCGAAGAACGCTATCCTGTAATTGCTACAACTTCCGAACTTATGACTACTGGCGTTGATGCTCAAACTTGC
>WFNG01000074.1 GCA_015488735.1 Bacteroidales bacterium
CCCACATGATTTCTCAGGATGGGGACGTTGGGGATTTATGATGATTATGTTTTACCGATACGTTTAAATTTTTCTACTTTTGTCTTTTTTACAGAAAGTGTGTTATGAAAAAATTCAAAGAGTTTGCTGTTTATTGTGAAAATACCAAAACAGAGAAGAAATATCCTTTTGGGACAACCCTTGCCGATATTGTTGAAGACCAAAAGATTAACATAGGTGAAGACATCCTGGGCGCCATGGTGAACAATACGCTCAAAGAGATGGATTATATGCTTTACAAACCCAAAACCGTACGGTTTATCGGCTACAGCCATCCTGATGGCCAGAGGATGTACAGACGTTCATTGTCAATGGTACTTTTCAAGGCTGTTGTTGATTTATATCCTGATTTCAAATTAAAAATTGAACATACTGTTTCCAAAGGGCTTTATTGCGAACTAGAAGGCTTAATCAACGATGAATCGCATGACAAGATTATTGAAAAGCTGAGAATCCGTATGCAGGAAGTCATTAACCGTGATTTGCCTTTCGAAAGGGAAGAAATAAGAACTGAAGTTGCCATACGTATTTTTGAGGAGTTTGGACTGAAAGATAAATGTACACTCATGCGCACCCGGCGTCAGTTTTATAGTTCTGTTTATAAACTTGACGATGTGGTGAATTATTTTTATGGCTATCTCGTTCCTTCCACCGGTTACCTGAAACATTTCGAACTGGTGAAATATTATAAAGGGATGTTGCTGGTACTACCAAAAAGTGACAATCCGGATGAGTTGGAAGATATTGTGATTCAGAATAAGCTGTTTGATATATTTCAGGAATATAAAGAATGGGTTGAGATTATCGGCGTGCCCAATGTGGGACAGCTGAATGAAATGACACAAAAAGGTAAAATTGGAGAAATCATTAAAATCTCGGAAGCATTACAGGAAAAGAAACTTGCCTGTGTGGCAGATATGATCCATAAAAGGAATACAGTTAGGGTTGTTTTTATTTCCGGCCCTTCCTCCTCCGGGAAAACTACTTTTGCCAAGCGTCTCGGTGTACAATTGGCTGTGATTGGTTTTAAACCGGTGGTTATTTCCATGGACAATTATTTCGTGAACCGGGAATTGACACCACGCGATGAAAATGGTAATTACGATTTTGAAAGCCCCCATGCTCTGGACATCAGGCTTTTTAATGAAAATGTGCTGGATTTGCTTGATGGAAAAGAAATTAAACTTCCTAAGTTTTCCTTTTCAGAAGGGAAGAGATATTACGATAATACAATATTAAAAATGCTTGATAACAGTATTATTGTTGTGGAAGGCATCCATGGATTAAACCCGGAAATATCGGCCCTGATACCGAAAGACAGAAAATTTAAAGTATATGTTTCTGCTTTGACACCGTTGAGCATTGATGCCAACAACCGAATTCCTACTACCGACAATCGGTTAATCCGGCGCATGGTTCGGGATAAACGTTACCGCGATTATTCGGCATTGGAAACATTACAGCGCTGGCCCAGTGTTCGTCGCGGCGAGGAAAAGAATATTTTTCCTTTTCAGGAAGAAGCTGACGTAATGTTTAATACGGCTTTGTTGTTTGAACTAGGTGTATTAAAACGGCGGGCAGAACCTTTATTACGAGAAGTACCGCCTAATGTTCCCGAATATTCAGAGGCAAGACGTTTATTGAAATTCCTTTCTTATCTGGTGTGCATCAACGAAAAAGAAATTCCGCCTACTTCTATTTTACGTGAGTTTCTGGACGGCAGCAGTTTTAATTATTCATAGTTGTCAGATAAGCAGCCTACGGTGTTCCCATACATACGCCCAGCCCGCGGGCTTTTTCTACCAAAGAATGATGCTCGGGAACCAGCCGTAGTTTGCCACCCACTTTTTTGAGAGGTAGTGAACTTATATTTTCACCCTTTTTCATGACCATATTTCCGTATTCTTCGCGGGCAATCAGGTCAACAGCATAAGCGCCAAAGCTGGAAGCCAACAGCCGGTCGGTAGGGGTCGGGCTGCCACCACGCTGGATGTATCCGAGAATAGTCTTTCGTGTTTCGATACCTACACCTTCTTCAATTTTTTCGGCTATGTAAGTAGCAGCACTCATTCCTTTTGGCTTTTTAATCCCTTCGGCTATCACCACAATAGAGTAAGGTTTTCCTGATTTTGCCCTGGTTTTCAGGTAGTTATTAATTATATTGATGTCGTATTCCAATTCGGGAATGAGAATTACGTCGCCCCCGCCGGCCATGCCTGCATACAGTGCCAGCCAGCCGGCATGGTGTCCCATCACCTCAATCACCATAATACGCTTGTGCGAGTTGGCCGTAGAATGCAGCCGGTCGATGGATTCCGTGGCAATATAAAGTGCCGAATCGAAACCAAAAGTCTGGTCGGTACCCCACACATCGTTATCGATGGTTTTTGGAATACCAATAATGTTAAGGCCTTCGGCAGCCAACAGCGAAGCAGTACGCATGGTTCCGTTGCCGCCAATGCAGACGATGCAGTCAAAACCCGCTTTCTGATAATTTTCTTTGATGAGCTGGGGCTTTTCGTTGGCAAGCTGATGATTTTTCTTAAAGGGTTTCTCGCGTGAAGTTCCAAGGATGGTTCCTCCCAGCGTTAGAATCCCGGAAAGAGAAGCTTCATCCAGCGGTATGTAGTCGTTGTGTAATAGCCCCAAAAATCCGGAAGATATGCCCACGACTTCCATCCCATATTTTAAAATGGCTGTTTTCCCTACGCCACGTAACGCAGCGTTAAGTCCCGGACAATCCCCGCCGGCGGTCAGAATCCCTATTTTTTTTGCTTTTTCCATGCGTGTAAAGGTTTAATGGCGAATAATATTACAAATTTATTATTTTTGATGCTTCATCATCGATGGGTATCGAATAGTTTTTAACAGACTTTTATGGGACAGAAAAGAAAAAAGCTTGCCTTCCACTGGCAAATTCTGCTGGGAATGATTTTTGGCGTGCTATGGGGGCTTTTGGCCATTCACTATCAATGGCTTCAGTTTACTGATTTTTACATCAAACCGTGGGGAACTATTTTTATCAGCCTGTTGAAACTGATTGCCGTACCATTGATTATTGTTTCGCTCATCAGCGGGGTGAGTAACCTGACCGATATTTCGAAATTATCGCGTATCGGGCTGAAAACCCTGGGGTTTTATATTCTTACCACCGTTATCGCCATCACCGTGGGATTAATCATTGTGAACATTACCAATCCTGGCAAGGTGTTCCCAAAAGACAAAGCTGCTGAGTTCAAACAAAAGTTCTCGGAAAATGTGGCCTCCAAAAAAACGGAGGCTGTAGCGCTGAAAAACGTTTCCCCCTTGCAACCCATCGTGGACATCGTTCCTTCCAATATATTCAGCTCACTCACCGACAATACAAAAATGCTTCAGGTGATTTTCTTTTCCATCCTTTTTGGTGTCGCCATGATTTTTATTCCGGAAGACAAAGTAAAACCGGTGAAAGAGCTTATCAACGGGCTTAACGATGTGGTGTTGAAGATTATAGATATCATTATGAAAACGGCACCTTATGGCGTGTTTGCACTTATTGCCGCGCTGATGGTGGATGTGGCCGGGAGCCATCCCAAAGATACGCTTTCCCTTTTTGCAGCCCTCGGATTGTATGCTTTAACGGTTGTTGTGGGTTTACTTGTTCTGATTTTCGTTGTTTATCCGATTTTTCTCCGGTTGTTTACGAAAGTGAAATACACCAAATTTATGAAAGCCATTTACCCGGTTCAACTGCTTGCTTTTTCCACCAGCTCAAGTGCTGCCACGCTGCCTTTTACCATGGAAACAGCAGAAGATAAACTCGGCATTGCCAATGAAACGGCCAGCTTTGTGTTGCCTTTGGGAGCTACCATCAACATGGATGGAACCAGTTTGTACCAGGCTGTTGCAGCCGTTTTCCTGGCGCAGGTTTACGGCATGCATCTTGGGCTGGCGGCACAACTGACCATTATTGTTACTGCCACTTTAGCTTCTATCGGTTCGGCCGCCGTCCCGGGAGCCGGAATTGTTATGCTGGTCATCGTTCTGACGGCAGTGGGTATCCCCACGGAAGGTATCGCGCTGATTTTTGCCGTTGACCGTCCGCTTGACATGCTGCGTACAGCAGTAAATGTTACCGGCGATACTACCATTGCCAGCATCATTGCTTCCGGGGAGGACGAAATAGATTTGGCTGTTGCCAACGGGTAGGTACTATTATCCCGAACTCAGGTTATTAACCTGAGTTGTTAAACCGCTAATTTCTCAACGCTTTAATCCATGATTGCATCCAATGGTTGACTTCTGGTCTTGGTGTTTCCAGAAATTCCAGGATAAAGCTGTCTTCCATCTCACAAATAGCAATAGATTTTGGCCTGAAAGCCAATATTTCTATGTTTTTAATGGTGTGTCCAAAACACAACAATAAGTTTTTGGCATCCAAAACGCCATCCAATATTTCGCCTTTTAACGCTTTGGTATGGGAATAATGGTCAAATACAGCAATAAAACCAGCTTCCGGATTCTCTTTTATTTTAGCTTTAAAATGTTCTATTATCTGCGCTATACTTGAAAAATTGGTTTCACTTTTTAATATTTTTGTTGAATACATTGGATGGGTATCCAGTAATATTGACCTTTTCATAAGTTTTTCTGATTTTGATGAAATTTGTGATAAAAATAACAAAATTACACAAAGGAACTATGCAAAATAACTACTCCGTTTATGAAAAAATCATCTAAAAATTCATTATCTTAGTCGAATAATATTTGTGTTGTGCTACAAAATTTATTTATTTCTAAATTCCAACAACAATGACTAAGATAAACAGAACTTTCGACCTCCTTTCCTATGCTGAAGAGAATTTTCCCATGGAGGTGGCTCTTGCGGTAAAACGCCAGGGAAAATGGGAAACATTCAGCACAGCCGATTATCGTAAAAATGTGGATGCTGTAAGCCTGGGATTGCTGGCCATGGGTTTTGAAAAAGGGGATAAAATTGCCACGGTCAGCAACAACCGTCCCGAATGGAACTTTATGGATTTTGGCATGACACAGATAGGATGTGTTCATGTGAGTATTTACCCCACCATTAGTGATGAAGAATATCGCCACATTCTTACCCATTCCGATTCGCGGATGCTCGTTGTGGCTAATAAAGAACTTTTCGACAAGTTGCAACATTTTGTAAATGAAATCGATAATCTGGAAACTATTTTTACCTTTGATGAGGTAGAAGGAACCAGAAACTGGCATGAAATTGCGGAACAGGCAAAAGGAAAAAAGACAATCCTGAGATCTTTGCTGGGGAAAAGACGGAATGCCATGAAACCGGATGATTTGCTTACACTGATATATACCTCCGGCACAACCGGGCTTTCCAAAGGGGTTATGCTGACACATAAAAATGTGGTAAGTAATGTTCTTATGACACAACAGCTGGTTACAGCACTTAACAAAGGCGACCGCGCACTGAGTTTTCTTCCTTTGTGCCATGTGCTGGAACGTACCGGATGTTATGTGTGGCAATCCATGGGAATTTCCATTTATTATGCTGAAAATATTGATACCATTGTGGAAAATATGAATGAAATAAAAGCCAATGCTTTTATTACTGTTCCACGTGTGTTCGAAAAAATCTATGATAAAATTATTCTGAAAGGCAGAGAGTTGGAAGGGATAAAAAAGTCAATCTTTTTCTGGGCGGTAAAAATCGGAGACCAATACGACCCCGACCCGGCAAAACGAACGTCGTTTTACAACCTAAAACTTTCCCTTGCGCGGAAGCTGGTATTAAACAAATGGCGTGAAGCTTTGGGCGGCGCATTGAAAAGTGTTGTTTCAGGTGGTGCAGCACTCCAGCCAAGATTATCCCGGATTTTCTGGGCTGCAGGAATTCCGGTACAGGAAGGCTATGGACTCACGGAAACTTCTCCGGTGGTTGCCGGCAATATGTCTTTTTTCCCTAATATCCGTTTTGGATGGGTGGGGGTGGTACCGGATGACATTGAAGTGAAAATTGCTTCCGATGGCGAGATCCTTATTCGTGGCGACAATGTAATGACAGGATATTACAAAGACCCTGAAAAAACGCGGGAAGTACTGGACCCCGATGGCTGGCTCCATTCCGGTGATATTGGTGAACTGGACAAAGACCGGTTTTTACGTATCACCGATCGTAAAAAAGAGATATTTAAACTTTCTGGCGGTAAGTATGTCGCACCCCAATTGGTGGAGAATACGCTGAAAGAATCCATGTTTATTGAACAACTTATGGTTATTGGTGAAAACCAAAAATTTACTGCAGCGTTGATCGTTCCCGATTTCGATTATCTCCATGCGTGGTGTCATCTGCATAATATTACTTATCGTGACAATGAAGACCTGATCCGGAAACCAAAAGTTATCGAGCGTTATCAGCAGGAGGTTGACAAGTACAACAGACGGCTTGGTCATGTGCAACAGATTAAGGTTTTCAGGTTGGTTAGCGAAAGCTGGAGTACGGAAAGTGGTGAGCTTTCCCCTACCTTGAAACTGAAGAGGAGGGTAATTAAAAGTAATTACAGACTTCTTATAGAGGAAATTTACGCATCAAAAGAAATATTATAATATTGACATTCAATAATATATACCATATATTATGTTTGTCCCAACTTTCATCTGTTAAAAATACCTTGTACAAGGTATTTCAGTTTTCACCTGCTGCTTCTATTTTTGTCGGGTAAAACAGATAGACATGACATATTCTTACTTAAAGTATTCGGATAGTAGTAAAGGTGTTTTTTTAGCGCTTCTTTTGGGTGTGATGTTGCTGGGAGAAACCGTTTCAGCTCAGGTGGCCGGGGTTTCAGCTTCCAAGCTTACAGCAATAGATGCAACATTGGTCTCTCCAAAAACAATTGAAGCGGAACCATCGTTTTCGTATTTGTTCAGCAAAAAGGCTTTTAATGGTAACGGAAATCTCTGTCCCGTTTCATTTACGAATGACAGTGCTGTTGTTTTAAAGGATTTGTTTTTCCGTTTTACTTATGGTGTAAGCGAGCGATTGGAAATAGGAACCTTTATTACATCGGACCTTAGCGCCATCTCTTTTGGTGCCAAATATCGTTTTGTACAACATAAGAAATTCCTGGCAGTAGCCCTGTTAGGACTTAATTTCTCCAATGGTTCCGATTTTGGCTTAAGACGGACAGGCTTTTTTGGGAAATCGATGGGTATAGCCACGGGTGTTGGTCTGACCACGATTTTTAGTCCCGGATTCTCGTTGGATGTTTCAGCACAATACCAAAACACGTTTTGCTATAAAGGCTCTCTTTCAGACGATTATTTTGTGGACAGCGACTTGGGATATTATGTTTTTAACAGAACTTTACAGCTTATTGGGGGTTTTAGCTTTCAGTATAACCATTTTAAAACCGGTAATCCCGATGCTTTTCGGTTAAGTTTTCATCCGGGCGTAACCATTGAAACGGGGAAATCCTTTCTTATTGTCTTTTATACGCCTATCGATTTGGTGGGGAAAAACATGGGCCGTTTTACCGGTTTTTCATTTGCGTTTACCTTCACCATTCACTAAGGGGTTAAAAAGAATAGCTTAACGGTAGCTATTGGCTGCTTTTGCATATTGTCCCCGTAATTTTATTTTGTTATAACTTCGCGGCACTCCAGTAAACAACACAAAGAATAAAGCCTTCCACTACAATGGAAGAAATCATAAGGGGAAAGGATTTCTTATCTTGTCGGTAATATTTCCTAAGTAAAAAAGCACCAATGGGTAAGGACAATAAAACGGGGGTGAGCAAGATAATGCCCCACATGCCATAGCCTCTGCGGAGCTTTACCACAAATTTTGTTCTCCAGGTAAACTTCCGGCGTTTCCGGCGTTTTATCCGCCTTTTCACCTTGCGCCTTTTAGCAGCACGTTGCCAGCTTACCGGAACAATTCTTACAAGTTGAGGACTTAAATGACGGGAGTAAATGATAACAAGTTCGCTAAAATAGTAGTAAATGGTAAAAGCCAGTGTTCCCCCTGTAATCAGCGAAAAATAATTCTCCCAGAACCCCATGCCAATAGCAACCCCGTAAAGTGGAGCATAAAAATACTTTATCATCGCAAGAAAAAATACTTGCGTTATTTTTAAAGAATGAAGCATTAAGGTAAAAGGTCTCTTTTCGAATAATTAAATTTATATGTGTTGCAAAAATAAGAATATTGCGAAAACATCTTTTGTCCCGGATGATTTCTGCAATACTTACCTCCCGAATCCTATTCCCGTTGCTTTTTGTAATTTTGCCACAATTAAAACAAAGTGAATGACATCAGAACCTCTTTTCGGAAAAACGCTGACTCAACTTAGGGAAATTACTGACCAGCTGGGCGCTCCGGGTTTTGTGGCCAAACAAATAGCCGATTGGCTTTACAAAAAAGATATCCACGAGATAGAGGAGATGACCAATCTTTCAAAAAAGCTAAAGACTGCCCTTTCGGAAAGATATACCTTTGGATTGCAGGCGCCTGTCAATGTTCAGGCCTCGGCAGACGGAACAAAAAAATATCTTTTTAAAGCCGGGAATAATGGTTTTATCGAATCGGCATTTATCCCCGAAAATAAACGGGCCACACTCTGCCTTTCATCGCAGGTGGGATGCAAAATGGGATGTTTGTTTTGTATGACCGGAAAACAGGGATTTCAGGCCAACCTTACTGCTGGTGAAATATTAAACCAAATTCGTAGCCTTCCTGAAAAAGAAGCTGTTACTAACCTGGTTTACATGGGGATGGGAGAGCCAATGGACAACCTGGAAGCAGTTATGCAAAGTCTCGATATTTTAACTGCCGACTGGGGTTTTGCCCGGAGTCCGCGAAAAATTACAGTCAGTACCATTGGTGTTGTACCTGCCATGCATTATTTTCTGGAAAACAGCGATTGTCATCTTGCCGTGAGCTTGCATACTCCTTTTGAAAATGAACGGCGCATGCTCATGCCTGTGAGCCAGAAATATTCCATAAACGCCATACTCGCCGAATTAAAAAGGCATAACTTTAGCAGGCAGCGACGCGTTTCCTTTGAGTACATTGTTTTTAACAACCTCAACGATACGCCCAGGCATGTGAAAGAGCTGACACGTATCCTCAACGGCCTCAACTGCCGCATTAACCTTATCCGGTTTCATCCCATTCCGGGCACTCCGCTGGAGGGGACAAACGAAAAACGGTTGATGCAGTTCAAAGAAGCGCTGAACAACAAAGGTATTATCACCACTATACGGGCGTCACGCGGGCAGGATATTGATGCCGCATGCGGATTGCTGAGTACGCGTGAAATGAAACCGGAAATCAACATTGAAAAATTAAAAAATAAGTAATCAGCATGGAAAAACAGCGTAAATCATTTGCCAGCGATAACTGGTCGGGTGTTTGTCCTGAAATTATGGTAGCATTACAGCAGGCAAACTCCGGACATGTAGAGGCTTATGGAGAAGAAAATGATTTTTTCACCCGGAAGGCAGTTGAGAAATTCAGATTGCACTTTGGTGAAGATATTTCTGTGTTTTTTGTTTATAACGGAACGGCTGCAAATGTTTTAGGTACAAGTCATGTGTTGCGTTCTTACCAGGCCATTGTATCGGCAAAGAGTGCGCATATGAACGAAGATGAATGTGGAGCTCCGGAGAAATTCGGCAGTACTAAGATTCTTGAAATAGAAACAGCAGACGGAAAAATAAAACCAGAGCAGGTTGTCCCTTTTCTACACAGTATTGGTTTTCAGCATCATGTTCAGCCACGGCTAATTTCTATTTCGGAAGTAAGCGAAAAAGGCACGGTTTATACCCGGGAAGAGATTAAAGCATTGGCCGATTTTGCGCATAGACACAATATGTTGTTACACATGGATGGTGCACGCATAAGCAATGCGGCCGTATCTTTGGGGGTTTCTTTCCGCGAACTGACAACCGATACAGGTGTGGATATTCTTTCGTTCGGAGGAACCAAAAACGGACTTATGTTTGGTGAAACGGTTGTGTTTTTCGATAAAAATCTTGCCAAAGATTTTGAATTCAGCCGCAAGCAAGGCATGCAGTTGCATTCAAAAATGCGGTTTATCTCGGTACAATTCGACCGCTACCTCACGGATGGTTTATGGAAGAAAAATGCAGAAACAGCTAACCGAATGGCCAAATTACTGGAGAAAAGCCTGATGCCGTTTTCCCAATTACATATCACGCGCAGCGTGGATGCCAATGGTGTATTCGTCATCATTCCACCGGAAATTATTCCACAACTGCAGCAACATTATTTTTTTCATATTTGGGACGATACTACTTCCGAGGTGCGGTTGATGTGCTCGTGGGATACCACGGAAGAGGATATTGAAAGTTTTACCCGGGTGTTAAAAGATGTTTTGACGCATTAAGCCGGAATTTTAATGCTCCCTTTCGGGAAGGGTTTCCGGGTTTTGTTCGTTTTTCCCTGAAGGAAACCAGCTTTGTAGTTTTTCTTCCGCTTTTTCTCTGATATTGTCGCTCATATAACGTTTGGTCTGGTTGAAGGCATAGGTCAGAAAGGCAACATCATCGGCAAAGCCAAACGCAGGGATAAAATCAGAAACCAGGTCGGCAGGCATCACCAGATAGCCTAAAGCCGCTATAATCAGCAATTTGGTTTTAACCGGTACTTTTCCCGAACCAAGCAAAAACCAAAGCATCAGAACACGAAGGGTCACCTCTTCTCCCAGTCTGAAAATCAGCCTTTTCAATTTGGGAAGAAACTTGTCTTCCTCAAAGTGTTTTTCGTAACCCGACAGTTTGTCTTCTGTAGTCATACGAAGCTGTTTTTAGTATATAACAATCTGATTTTAAGTGACTAATTTCCGCACACCGAGTGCATGGAGTTCGTTTTTTTCAATGAGTAAATCACCATTTTTTACTTTGTTTAAGTCTTGTTCAAACACAGCCGTTACATAAGGTGTTTTACGCAAGGCGATGAGAAGTTCTTCTGTGTATTGTGTTGTAATATTTCCGTATATCAGCAACAAATAATCAAAATTCCGCAGGGAAGGCATGAGGGTTTCAGTTCCATTTTTGTTTTGAATCAGATAATAATTGCGTCGAAGTTCTTCGTTACCGAAATAATACCACGAAAAGGCAGTATTTTTTTTCTGTGTCAATGAGAAATCGTTGTGTTTTGTTAGATGAAGTCCGCCATACTGGTTAATGAAATGGGTGGCACGAAAGTCAGGAAGTCCGCAAAGAATACCCATGAGGGAATATCCTTCAAAAAAGTCACCTTCCAAATAGCGTTTCTTTGTCATGCCCTAATTTTTTTCAAAGTTAAGCATAATTGAACGTATTATCGCAACTCAACTTTTGCCCAAAAGGCCATCTTGTTTTCTTTGGTTTTGAATCCTCTGATAAAACCGGGAATATTTTTACTTTTTTCAATTATCAGTGTGTCGCCGAGTAAACATTCATGGAAATAATTGAACGACACAAAAGCCACATCGTTGGTGCCGGAGACTTCATAAATGGCATCCGACAGCCAGTCGAAATATTTTCCGGCATTGGCATGTCCGTTCATATCCATGTCAGAATAGCGTACTTTTACGGAGAACAATTCTTCAAACTCAAGTTTAGGATCCAGCTTTTCAAATGGTGTATCGAGGATGGCTTTTTCCGAAAAAAGATCTATTAAGTCGCCTAAAATGCTCATACGTTGTGGCCGCCTTGTTTTAAGGTTAATAACGGACCATTCGGAGGTGGCGACACAGAAAATTTCGCCTTGTTCACCTTTTACTTCAAATTCGCGAAAGGCGGTGATTGCCTTTACACGGCTGGGCCATGTTACCACCGTGAATTTCTCTTTCCACGAGGGCAGTTTGTTTATTTTCAGGTTAATACGCAACAAAACCCAAGAAAGGTCTTCCTTACTGGTATTGGTAAATCCAAATCCCAGATGCTCGGCATGGTTTACGGCTGCCTGTAGCAACATCCTGTTCAGTGCTGTAATACTCAGGTGGTTGTCTATTGTTGTGTCTTCCCAGGAAACGGTGTGGTTTTCCTGCAGAAAATGTTTTTTTTCCTGTGTCATGGTTTGTTTTACAATTTACCCGAAAGTTGATTGGCTTCGGAAAGTATGTTTTTAATTCTGCTGCCAGGAATCCCCAGCTCTTTTAAAAGAGGCTGATTATCTTTTATGTCCCTGCATAAGACAACCCCTTTTTCCAGTAAGGTTTGTTTTTCTGCTTTTTTGAGGTAGCTCAGGCTTGTAACAGGATGAAAACCTGACTTGTCGATCCAGTCTTTCAGGCTGTTGCCGTTGGGATAATCCCATGATACGAGTCTAAGTCCGGAACATTTGGCATACTGCATGGCATCGTCAGAAAAGCGGGTGTTGGTGGCAACCATGCCAACATATTGTATACCTGCATCGGGCTGGGCTTTTTTCCATGCGGCAGACATATCCTGAAAACGCGAATGAATGTATAATACGACTTTCACATCGCACCGGCGTTTGCTGTCGCTGTGAAATTTACACTCTACCATAACCTGTTCCTGATTGTTCCTGGCAACCACATCCAGTTCGTGCTGTACACATTTTCCGTGGGCAATAACGTTTACAGTGGACTGGTAACCCTGTGATTCCATAAGTCTGCCCACAAACTTTTCAAAAGGATAACCGGATGGTCCCAGTTCCATAATGGCTTTTTTTAGCCGGTAACGACCGGCAGAATGCCGTGAGCTTTTTTTCAGAATCCGGTAAGCTGTCTGATAAATCTTGTGCGTACTGATACCCTGATAAATATTATTTTTAACGACAGCGAGTGCTTTTTCAATTTCCAGCGTACCGGCTCCTGAATTTTTCAGTGCCTTCCGGAGTTTGTCTTCTTCAAAAAGAACCCTGTCGCCATTCCCTTTTGTTACATAAATGGGTTCGTCCATGTTTAAATAATTTAGGGAATAAAAATACAAAATTTCCGGTGCCGAACAGAACTCCTAAAAGCATTATCAGTTGTCTTCTGCGTACCACTCGGCAAAAGAGCTGGTGGTTTCACGAAAGAACATTTGTTTCAGAGAAATGTTTTCGGGCAGACGGGCTTGGATTATTTCCACAAAATCCAACAGCATCAGCTCGCTGGTGGGGTTATAATCTTTAATAATAATCCGTTCAAAATTATTTTTAAGCTCAGCAATCAGACTATCCGGCATTTTGTCGAAAAGCACCAGCGAATGATCGTATTTATCCACAATTTCTTCTTTGACAATCTTTTTCAAATCACCGAAATCCATAACCATCCCAAGTTTGGGGCTGGTTTCGTCATCAATGGGCTTCCCGACAATGGTAACTCTTAGCTCGTAAGTATGCCCGTGGATGTTTCTGCAAAGTCCATCATAGCCTTTCAGCGCGTGCGCCATTTCAAACCTGAAAGCTTTGGTTATACGGATATTTTTCTGTTGATTCATTAGTAAGCGCTTATTTTTAGAATTTTGTACTGTTTTGTCCATCGGCCATTTTCTTCAGTCAGCCTTAAGAAATAAAGCCCGGGAGTTTTATTGTTCAGGTTAATCCGGTTACGTCCGTTCAGGATTTCTCCGGAGGCAACCACTTGTCCCAGGTTGTTGAAGAGTTTAAAATTCATGGTTTGTTGCTCGCCACTTTCAATGGTCAGCCTGTTCACCACAGGATTTGGGTAAACCGACAGGAAAAGTTCCGGATTTTTTTTGATGGCATTTGGGCCTCCCCAGATAGACTGGATATATTCGGGATGATCGATATACGGGTTGCGGTTGTGTTGGTAGTCTTTGTCTATTATATTGTTGCGATTTCTTTCAAAATTATCGGGTGGATCCTGCGCATTCCACTTCAAAAGTGTGGAGAGTTTTCCCATTTCGGGTTTGGGACTGGTATTAACATAATTGACGACCTCAAGGTCAGGTTCGCCGTTGCCCCCTTCGTAACGGGTAGCCATATAAAAAATCATGCGTGCCACATCACCTTTCACGGCATCACGAGGTTCAAAGGAGTCGCTGTCTCTGTAACAACTGTCGGTACCCGGAACAAGTGTTCCGCCGTTGTCGAAATCAAGATTGCCCCGCAAACTGTTTACTTTAACGTCAGCCGGCCGAATATGATGAACATCGGTTCCGGCCGGAGGGGTTTTGCCAAAACCACCGTGCGATTTTGCCCACACGTGTTCACGGTTCCAGTCGCCGATGTTTCCACCATGTTTTGTTTTGGCTCTGGAAATGCCGGTGTAAATAAGAATCACGTTGTTGTGGTTGTTCGGGTCTTCATCCGTAGCACTTAAAATATTCCATAAAGCACTATAAGAATACTCTGTGTGGTTTTTAATAATGTTGTGAAGGGCTGCTTTAAGTTGTGCTCCCGTTTTTCCCTGAGCAGCATCATAATACCCTGTCGGAATTTGCGCATAAAGTTCTGATATGGAAAATACCAGAAAGACAAACAGAAGTTTTTGTAAAAAACGAATCATAAATTTTATTTTAAAATTAAACAAAAAGGAAATAAAAGGATACGGCCATAAGTATTCCTCCGGCTATCATGTATAAAAATGAAATAGCAGTTAAAGCCAGCTTTTTATATTTTATCAACACAAAAAGAACAACGAATATAAAAGAGAATACAGCAAGATAAATCAGATAATGGCTCAGGCTTCCGGGCATAAAATAAAACAAAATTCCAGCCAGAAAAGTATTCACAGCCTGCGTAATAGCCGGGATGATGTAAAACGTGCTTTTGCCGGCAATATAGGTACGTTCCCCTTTTCTTACTTTAAAAGCCTCCATGTTAAAGCGGACAGCAATCAGGAAAAAGCCGATAAAAAGAACATACGTTTTCAGTCCCGACAGCAAATGCATAAACCGGTTTCCCAGCCATACCCCCAGCAGGAACAGCAACAACTGTCCCAATACCAGCAATAAAATGCTGCTTGTTAACTGAAATACAGGTGTTTTTTTTACATCTATTCCCACTGCCACAGGCATTACCTGAAACGATAGCACAAAAAGGATGATAATAGAAACAACCAGCATGACAACTATTTTGGGACAAAAGTAATATCTTTTAGGCATACAAGGCAAGGGAAGCTGACGGTTCCATTGCAGACTCCCGTAAAAACTTATTCCAAATTGAAGGTTGAAGAGACAACAGCTGTTTCCTGTTTGTTATTCTTGCCGGTACCAATCGGCATACATGGCATAATTTTTGGCTATCCGCCGGATATCTTCTTCCAGTGTTCGCTTGTCAACTTCTTTAATTTTTTTTGCCGGTGTTCCCGCAAAGACAGTCCCGGATTTTACCACGGTATTTTTTACCACCACCGCTCCGGCAGCTACAACCGAATTGCTTTCAACCACAGCGTTATCCATTACTACGGCACCCATTCCGATAAGGACATTATCGTGAATAGTGCATCCGTGCACAATAGCGCCATGTGCAATAGATACATTGTTTCCAATGTTTACCGGGTATTTTTGGTAGGTGCAATGAATGATAGCTCCATCCTGGATGTTAACGTTGTTGCCAATGCGGATATAATGTACATCGCCGCGAAGTACGGCATTGAACCAGACGCTGCATCCTTTTCCCAGAACTATGTCGCCGAGCAGGGTAGCGTTCTCGGCAAAATAACAATGCTCTCCCCACTGCGGGGTTTTCCCCCTCACTTTCTTAACAAGTGCCATATTATTTTTTCTTTTGCTCAGGATAATCAATGGAATAATGCAGCCCCACGCTTTCTTTTCTGTTCATGGCCATTTTTATAACCAGATAAGATACATTAATCATGTTGCGCAGTTCGCAAATATCTTTTGAGATAATGGATTTGTCGTATAAATCTTCGGTTTCCTTATATAAAATTTCTAACCGGTCAAAAGCTCTTTTCAGTCGCAGGTTAGAACGGACAATACCCACGTAACTGCTCATAATTGCCTGTAATTCTTTTTTCGACTGGGTAATCAGGATCATCTCTTCGTTCAGTATTCTGCCTTCTGCGTCCCATTCGGGAACGATCTCCATAAACTTGATATTTTTAACTGCTTCAACAGCATCCAAAGCTGCGCGGTGTGAGAAAACTCCGGCTTCGAGCAGGGAGTTGGAAGCCAGTCTGTTGGCGCCATGCAGCCCGGTACAGGCCACTTCTCCGGAAGCGTAAAGATTGTGAATGGATGTTTTTCCGTTTTGGTCCGTTTTAATTCCACCGCAGGAATAATGTGCAGCCGGGACAACCGGAATCATCTCTTTGGTGATGTCAATGCCGATGCTCAGGCATTTGGCATAAACAGTGGGAAAATGATGTAAAATCTCATGTTTACTGATGTGGCGGGCATCGAGGAAAACAAAATCATCTCCCGAAAGTTTCATCTCGTTATCTATGGCACGGGCCACAATATCACGCGGTGCAAGAGAACCCAATTCATGGTATTTTTTCATGAATTCTTTCTCTTTTCTGGTTTTCAGAATGGCACCGGCGCCACGCAGTGCTTCCGTGATGAGGAAGGAAGGTTTTTCGCCCGGATTATACAATGATGTAGGGTGGAACTGTACAAACTCCAGGTTTTCCAAATGTGCCTTGGCGCGGTAAGCCATGGCCAGCCCATCTCCTGTAGCCACAAGCGGATTTGTGGTGGTCTGATAAATATTGCCCATGCCCCCGGAAGCTACCATGGTGACTTTTGCAAGAATGGTTTCCACCTGGCTTGTTTTCATATTCATGACATAAGCACCGTAACATTGAATGTCGGTTCGCCGGCGGTTTACTTCTTCATTTAAATGATGCTGGGTAATCAGGTCGATGGCAAAATAGTTTTCCAGGATTTCAATATTTGGATGCTGACGCGCTTTTTTGCTCAAAGCACGTTGAATTTCAAAACCGGTATTGTCCTGATGATGAAGAATGCGAAATTCCGAATGACCGCCTTCCCGCGCCAGCGAGAATTTTCCGGATTTCTCTTTGTCAAATTGCGTTCCCCATGCCACGAGTTCTTTAATCCTTTCGGTGGACTCGGTGATGGTAATCCGTACAATTTCTTTGTCGTTGATTCCCGAACCGGCTTTTAAAGTATCCTCAATATGTTTTTCATAATTGTCGGGCGAGTACATTACTGCTGCCACACCGCCCTGCGCAAAAGAAGTAGCGGTATAATCCATATCAGATTTGGACAAAACCAACACTTTCCCGAAAGGGGCCACCTTTAAAGCATAAATTAGTCCGGCACTTCCGGAGCCAATAACCAAAAAATCAACTTTGCGTTTCATGATGAAAATATTTTTACAAAGGTATAAAGTAAAGCAACAACAAAAAGGATGATTTAGGAATGGTTAAAACGAAAATTTATTCCTTCCGGATGGCTTTTCCAATAATTTTCTATCTTTGAAATTCACTAAACATCAGCCCCATGAAAAAAATTAAATACCTTATCATTTTTATTGTTGTCGTTGCCATCGCTTATGGTGCAGATTATTTTATTGAAAGGGCGCCTATTTTTACGGGCTATGCTTCCAAAGATTTGGCTTCCTGGACTTTCCTTACTAACCGGACCAAAAAGGATATTGAAAAACATGATTTAAGTTTTTTTCCTGTTAATCTTTCGCATAATGTGATCAATTATAAAGATAAAACGGTTACCGGTACTTTTCTCGGCATGGCCAAACAGCTGGCTATTTATCGTCAGGGGTTAGGATGTACGCTTTTGGCTGATGCGAACATAAATGAGGTGAAAAAACAAAAAATGACGGAGGAGGTGTTACCCAAAAACCCACAGGATATATATTGGCCCATGGGTGCAAAAATGCGCGATACGGTTCCGCCCAATGTGGATGTTAAAAAGCTACAGGCTGCCATCGATTCGGCTTTTAATCCGGGGAATACCCGTGCTGTGGTTGTGGCTTACGACACCCTTTTCATGCGTGAGAAATATGCTCCCGGATTCGACAAAAATACCCGTATTCTGGGATGGTCTATGAGTAAGAGTATTACCAGTGCCCTTGTGGGTATTTTGGTTAAAGAGGGAAAACTGCAGGTGAATGAGCCTGCACCATTGAAAGAATGGAAAAATGACAGACGTAAAAATATACGGCTGACAGATTTGCTGCACCAAAGCAGTGGTTTGCAGTGGGATGAAAATTATGGCGATATTTCCGATGTTACCATCATGCTTTACCGGAAGGGTAATATGGCTGCCTACGCCATGAGCAAGCCTGCCATTTATCCGCCTGATTCGGTGTGGTACTATTCTTCCGGAAATACCAATATTATTTCAGAAATTATCCGGCGTACCATTGGTAACAACCAACAATACTGGAACTTTCCGCGAAAAGTGCTGTTTAATAAAATAGGTGCGCGTTCGGTTGTGTTGGAAACGGATGCCAGTGGCAACTTTGTGGGTTCATCTTATACTTTTGCCACGCCGCGCGACTGGGCACGTTTTGGCTTACTTTATCTCGAAGATGGTGTTTGGCTGGGAAAACGTATTTTGCCCAAAGGCTGGGTGAAATATTCCAGAACACCTGCTCGCAAGTCAGATGAAAAATATGGCGCCCAGTTTTGGCTAAACAAAGGAACACACGAAATAAAAGGGTACCCCGACATTTATTATTGCGACGGTTTTCACGGCCAGCGGGTTTACATTATCCCTTCAAAAGACCTTGTGGTGGTTCGTATGGGATTAAACGATCACGGTCAGTTTGATTACAACAAGTTTTTAACCAGGATTTTGGATGCTTTTCACTAAATGAAGCAAATAAAGAACAGCACTTAAAAAAATATTTTACTTTGCCGTATATATTATGTATATTTGCACGTAAATATTATTGACATGGAAACTAAATTGACATTAAGGTTAAATGACAACGTGATTGAAAGAGCAAAAATCTATGCTAAAAGCCATAGAATTAGTTTGTCGAAAATGATTGAGTCATACTTAGACAGTTTGACAAGAGAAAAAAATAAAGACAGAAAAGTTCCTATTACACCACTTGTTGAAAGTTTAAGCGGGGTAATAAAACTACCATCAGATTTTGACTACAAAAAAGAATATGCTGACTATTTAACAGTGAAATACAAATGAAAAAAGTTTTTATTGACACGAATATCGTAATAGACCTTTTATCTAAAAGAGAACCTTTTTACGATGAGTCCGCAGATCTCTTTTCATTAGCAGACAATAAGATTATAGAACTATCCATTTCATCTTTGACCATTGCAAACACAAGCTATACAATACTCAGACAAACAAATTCTAAGACTGCAAAAGAAATTTTACGAAAACTCAGATTAATAGTTAATGTTTTACCTCTTAACGACAAAATAATTGGAATAGCATTAAATGACGATTCATTTTCAGACTTTGAGGATGGGCTTCAGTATTTTACCGCTATCGAAAATA
The DNA here is from genome assembly GCA_015488735.1 of Bacteroidales bacterium. Lineage (GTDB taxonomy): Bacteria > Bacteroidota > Bacteroidia > Bacteroidales > F082 > Sulfidibacterium. The sequence goes on from WFNG01000074.1 coordinate 19,420, forward strand.
ATCAGGATTTGATAATTACAAGAAACCTTAAAGATTTCAAAGCATCGAAGTTACCTGTAATGACTGCAAGACAATTTGTAGAAACATTAAACCAGGCCAGTTGCTAACAATGGCTCCTGGTGCATGTCGTAATTAACTGTAAATATGACAATTAGGTATTAAAGGAGATACCGTTAAATAGAAAAATAAAACACTTTAGCCAACAGTCAGAAGCTATTTTTGGAAACACTAACGTTTACAGCCCCAGCAACGTTTCCATCGGATCATTGGCTCCGAAAAGCATGCGTTCAGGCTGTTCCAACATCTCTTTTACCTTTACCAGAAAGCTTACAGATTCACGGCCATCTATTACGCGGTGGTCATAGGAAAGAGCCACATACATCATGGGATGGATTTCCACTTTTCCGTTTACGGCAACCGGGCGTTCCACAATATTGTGCATGCCCAGAATGGCACTTTGCGGCGGGTTGATGATGGGCGTGGACATCATAGAGCCAAAAACACCGCCGTTGGTGATGGTGAATGTGCCACCCTGCATGTCTTCCAGTGTAATTTTATTTTCGCGGGCTTTAACAGCCAGTGTCTTGATGGCACTTTCAATTTCGGCCAGGCTCATCATCTCTGCATTGCGAACCACAGGCACCACCAGTCCTTTGGGAGCACTCACGGCTATGCTGATATCCACATAATTAAACTGGACGATTTCCTCTTCCGAAAATTGTGCATTCACTCTGGGAAAAATCCGGATAGCCTCGGTAACCGCTTTGGTAAAAAAGGACATAAACCCGAGGCTTACGCCAAATTTTTCTTTGAATTTTTCTTTGAATTTTTTTCTTATTTCCATGATGGCTGTCATGTCCACCTCGTTAAAAGTGGTGAGCATGGCGGTTTCGTTTTTCACCGATACCAGACGCTGTGCCAGCTTTTTACGGAGCATGCTCATCTTTTGAGGCTCTGTCTCCCTGCCTCCGGGCCAACTGGTGATATTTGCTGCAACAGGAATGTCTGAAACGGGTGCTTTTTCTTTGTTCTCCAGAAAAAAGGTCACATCTTTTTTGCCAATCCGGTATGATTTGAAAAAGTCGAATAACTCTTTTTCGGTAGCACCGGTTTCCTGCATCATTTTGCGGGCCAGCGGAGAAAGGGTTAAATCCACGACTGCTTTCTCTTCCTTTACGGCAGGTAAATCGGACTTTGTCTTTTCAGCCGGCTCAGGTTTTGCTTCCGCTTTGGGTTTTGTTTCCGTTTTCTCTTTTGCCGGTTTTGAGCCGGCAGCTTCCGTATCGATGATGGCCATTACGGAGCCTACTTCGATGGTGTCGCCCTCGGCAGCCCTAAAGGTGATTTTCCCATCTGCTTCGGCGGCCACACTCAATGTTGCTTTGTCCGAGTCTATCTCCACGATGTCCTGGTCTTTTTCCACCTGCTGGCCATCTTCCACAAGCCAGGCAGCAAGCTGTACCTCGCTAATGGATTCACCCGGACTGGGAACTTTTATTTCAATCTTCATGGTTTTTCTGTTTTCTAATGATTACTTCAAAGGTTTTACTCCTGAATGAAATTTGCTGTCAATATGGTCAACCTGCAACTCGGCCAGCTCTTTTTCAAATGATTTCCAGCGGTTTCCGATACACACCATTTCACAGTCATCGTTCAGGTACGGGCAGATACATTCCAGAAATACTTTATCCAGAATTTTCTGTTCGCGGATAATATGAAATTTCGGAGAACCGGTAGCGGGGCTTCCGCTGGCAGGACGGCCTATTAATAGTAAATGGTGTTCTTTTCCAAACTCTTTTTTCACAAATTCCCAGGCTCCCATATTGGCCGGTTCTTCCTGTGCCCAAACAATATCTTTGGCCTTTTTGTATTTTGCAATAATGGTATCAGTCTGTTGTTTTGGAAAGGGATAAAGCTGTTCGATACGGATGATGGCAACGGAAGTGTTTTTTAGCTTTTCCTTTTCGGCCAAAAGGCTGTAGTACAATTTTCCTGAACAAAAAACAATTCTTGTTATCAGTTCGGGTTTTGCTGTTTCATCATCGATTATCTCGTGAAAATTACCTTTGGTAAAGTCGGATATCGGTGAAACAGCCCGGGGATGACGCAACAAGCTTTTAGGAGTGAAGATAATCAGTGGTTTTCGGATTTTGCGTTTTAGCTGTCGTCGCAAAATATGAAAGAAGCTGGCCGGGGTGGTACAATTGGCAATTTGCATATTGTTTTCAGCTGCCAAAATAAGAAAACGTTCCATACGGGCACTGGAATGTTCCGGGCCCTGCCCTTCATAACCGTGTGGCAGCAGTACAACCAGATCATTCATTATGTTCCATTTATCTTCAGCACTGCTGATAAACTGATCGAAAATAACTTGTGCCGTGTTGGCAAAATCACCAAATTGTGCTTCCCAGATGGTTAATGAGTAAGGAGAAGTAAGGGCATATCCGTATTCGAAGCCGAGGACACCATACTCCGATAACGGAGAATTATAAACTTCGAACAGAGCCTGTTTTTCGCTGATGTGATTCAATGGGATATATTTCTCCTCAGAATCTTCCAGCCGTAAAACGGCGTGCCGGTGCGAGAATGTTCCCCGTTCCACATCCTGCCCGCTAAGCCTGACCGGAATTTTCTCATTCAGCAGACTTCCGTAGGCCAGCAATTCACCCATAGCCCAATCGAGCATCCCTTTTTTAGTCACCATATCCGCTCGTTGTTGTTGCAGACGAACGGTTTTCCGGTAGAACTTTTTGTTTTCAGGAAGGCTGGAGATGCGTGTGGCAATGGCAATCAGTTCTTTTTTGGTAATGAATGTGGCAGGAGATTTTAAAAAGTCCTTGTCTGTGGCCCGGCGAATTCCTTTCCATGTTTCTTTCAGGAAACTGTCGATGTTGGTTTTTTTATGCGATCTGGATTTTTCATAATCCTTTTCCAGCGTGTCATGAAAATGGGTCTCTTCTTTTTGGCAGAAATCGGGAGAGACAATTCCTTCGTCCAGCAGTTTTTGTTTGTAGATAGTGTATGGATCAGGATGTTTCTCAATGGCTTTGTAAAGCAACGGTTGGGTGAAACGCGGTTCATCGCCTTCGTTATGTCCATATTTACGGTAGCACAAAATATCGATAAATACATCTTTATGAAAGCGGTTTCTGAATTCCATGGCCAACTGAACGGTAAAAACAACCGCCTCGGCATCATCGCCATTAACATGAAAAACAGGCGATAATGTTGTTTTGGCAATATCGGTACAGTATGTACTGCTACGTGCATCGAGATAATCGGTAGTAAAACCAATTTGGTTATTAATGACCAAATGAATGGTTCCTCCGGTGGAATAGCCTTTTAAATCAGACATCTGTATAACTTCATACACCACACCCTGGCCGGCAATGGAGGCATCGCCATGGATGAGTATGGGAACAATTTTATTGGGATTGCCGGCTTTGTATTTATCAAGTTTGGCACGCGTAATTCCTTCTACTACCGGGTCAACAGCCTCGAGGTGTGACGGGTTGGGAGCCAGGGTTAGTTTGACATTTTTGCCCTTGCTCGATTTACGGCGAATGGTGTATCCCAGGTGATATTTTACATCGCCCATAAGGTTTTCATCTTCGTATTCCACCCCTTCAAACTCGGAAAAAACATCTTTAAAAGGCTTTCGCAGAATATTTACCAAAGTATTGAGCCTGCCGCGGTGCGACATGCCAATAACAAATTCTTCAATTCCCAGTTCCGAACCTTTTTCCATAACAGCATCAAGTGCAGGGATAAGGGCTTCTGCTCCTTCGAGGGAGAAACGCTTTTGACCGGGAAATTTTTTCTGCAGGTACTTTTCAAAATGAACCGAGCGCAACAGTTTTTTTAAAATGTAAGTCTTTTCTTCGGTGTTGTAGTGTGGCTGATTTCGGGTAGTTTCAAAATAATTTCGCAGCCAGGATACAATATCCAGGTCACGGATAAAATAGTATTCTACGCCAAGTGAGTGGCAATAAGTCTGTTCCAGAAAAGAAACAATGTTGCGTAATTTAGCCGGGCCAAGTCCGATTTCTTTTCCTGCCAGAAACGTTTTATCCAGGTCTTTGGCTGAAAGGCCGAAATTTTCAATATCCAGTGTGGGAACATATTTTCTGCGCTTGCGTACAGGATTGGTTTGCGTAAACAGATGTCCTCGTCTCCGGTAATCGTTGATAAGGTTGATAACTTTGAATTCATCAGCTGTTTCAAATGCGGCAGTAGCTTTTTGCGGGTAATTTTTCAGGGCGAAATCGAATCCCTGAAAGAACTGCCGCCATCCCGGATCTACTTTTTCCGGATTTTCCCTGAATTGACGGTAAAGCTGATCGAGGTATTCGGGATCGGCGTTGTTAATAAAACTATATGCGTCCATGTTTCTTAATAGATTACAATGGACAAAAATAGTGATAATCTTTGTTATTTAGAATGAGTTTAGATTTTTAATCGGGTTTTATAAATTCAATGTGCCGGAATTTTTGGAAAAGGCAATTTTAAACAGAATACCAGCCATCCGGAAAACAAAAAACCCTGCCATTTTTGGCAGGGTTTTTTTAGTTTTTGTTTTTATCTCCTATTCGGGATGAATAGCCTCAACAGGACAAACATCGGCGCAGGCGCCACAGTCAGTACACAAATCAGGATCAATTACATAAAAATCACCTTCGGAGATAGCCTCAACAGGACATTCATCAATACAGGTACCACAAGCGGTGCATGTATCTGGTTCAATTTTGTATGCCATAACTCAATTATTTTAAAATTAACGCGGCAAAGATAGAAGGATTGCTAAAACAAAAGACAATTTGTCCCAATAAAAAATAATTTTTAGGAAATCTAAATTAACCCGTTTGGGGCTATTATTAAATTTAGACTGTTTATAATTTAGAATATGCAGCTGTTTTAATATAACAATAAACGAATATATACACTTGTAAAACAGTATATTATACGAATACCGAATGGTTACATATATTATCACAAACGTTTTAAAAAAAAAGGTATAAATGGTTGCTGGGAAGATTTTTGATTTAATTTTGCCCTAATCATTAAAAAGTAATTTTATGACAGCGAAAAAAGATAAAATCGTTGAAATTGAAGAGGCGGTTGTGAGGTTTGCGGGCGATTCTGGTGATGGAATGCAGCTAACCGGCAATTTGTTCTCTGATTCAACAGCCTTTGCAGGTAACGACTTTGCCACTTTTCCGGACTATCCGTCTGAGATAAGGGCTCCCCAGGGAACTGTTTCCGGCGTTTCCGGATTTCAAATTCACTTTGGGCACAAGAACATTCATACTACCGGTGATTTAGCCGATGTTCTGGTAGCCATGAACCCGGCCTCACTGAAAGCTAACCTGAAATGGGTTAAAAAGGATGCCATCATTATCACTAACAGCGACGAATTTACAGAAAAAAATCTGGGGAAAGCCGGCTTTGACTCAAATCCTCTTGACGACAATTCCTTAACCGGACACCTTTTAATTAAAGGTCCCCTGAATACGCTTACCAAAGAAGCTGTCAAAGATTTGGATCTGGACAATAAATCGGTACTCAAATCGAAAAATATGTTTGCACTCGGTATGATTTATTACCTGTTTAACAGGGATTATACCAAGACTTTCCCTTTCTTCGAGAAAAAATTCAAGAAAAATCCACTTGTTGTAGAAGCCAACAAGAAAGTTCTGGAAGCTGGATTTAACTATGCTGAAACGCTGGAAGTTTTCACCAATACTTACCGTATTGAAAAAGCCAGCCTGAACAAAGGACATTACCGTAATGTTACCGGAAACCTGGCTACGGCATGGGGATTACTTGCTGCTTCCGAACGCTCCGGACACCATATTTATCTCGGCTCTTATCCTATTACACCTGCTACTGATATTTTGCAGGAATTGTCAAAACACAAACAATTTACCTGTATAACCCAGCAGGCTGAGGATGAGATTGCCGGTGTAGTTTCTACCATCGGCGGAAGTTTTGCCGGTGCCATGGCTGTTACCACAACTTCCGGCCCCGGTCTTTCACTGAAAAGTGAAGCCATTGGCCTGGCCATTATAACGGAATTGCCCATGGTTATTGTTGATGTGCAACGTGGCGGCCCTTCCACGGGATTGCCGACCAAATCGGAACAATCAGACCTGCTGCAGGCATTGTATGGCCGTAATGGTGAAGCTCCCTGCATCGTGATGGCTGCTACCAGTGCTGCTGATGCTTTTTATTCGGCTTACGAAGCTGCCAAGCTGGCCATGGAACACATGACACCTGTTATCTTGCTGACAGATGGTTCCATTGGAAATGGCTCTGAAGTATTTAAAATTCCAAAAGTAGCTGACCTGCCGGAAATTCATCCACCGCTTGCCAAAGCTAATGATCCTGAATACCAGGCTTACAAAAGAGATCCGAAATCTCTTGCCCGGCAATGGGCTGTTGCCGGAACACCTGGTCTGCGTCACAGATTAGGCGGACTGGAAAAAGCAGACATCACTGGAAATGTGTCGCAAGAGCCACTCAATCATCAGATAATGACCGATTTGCGTCAGGCTAAAGTGGATAAAGTTGTCGATTATATTCCCGAATTAAAAATTGATGGCGACGATAAAGGAGAACTGCTGGTTGTTGGTTGGGGAAGTACTTACGGCGTTTTGCTGACTGCCGTGGAAGAAATGAGAGCAGAAGGAAAATCAGTGAGCATGACACAGTTCAAACACATTATGCCACTGCCCAAGAATGTCCATGAGGTATTTTCAGGATTCAAAAAGATTATTGTTTGTGAAAACAACATGGGGCAATTTGCTAATTATCTGCGTATGAAGCATCCGGAATTTAAATATGAGCAATACAACAAAGTTCAGGGATTGCCTTTCATGGTGTCGGAATTGAAAACTAAATTTGACACGCTTTTAAACGAATAATATCATGGAACAAAAAATAGAACCTCAGGAAATACAGCTTACAAAACAGGATTTTGAAAGCGATCAGATGGTAAAATGGTGTCCCGGTTGTGGTGACCATGCTATCTTAAAGTCAGTGGAAAATGTTTTCCCCGTTGTGGGACAAAAAATGGGTTATAAAAAGGAAGATTTTGTGGTAGTTTCCGGTATCGGTTGCTCTTCCCGTTTTCCTTATTATATGAACACTTATGGCATTCATGGTATTCACGGTCGTGCTGCTGCACTGGCCATGGGCATCAAGCTCACTAATCCAAAACTGAGCGTGTGGATGATCAGTGGCGATGGCGACTCTATGGCCATTGGTGGTAACCATTTTATCCATATTGCCCGACGTAACCCGGACATCAACTACTTGATGTTTAACAACAAAATTTACGGACTTACCAAAGGACAATATTCTCCAACTACACCAAAAGGCCAAAAAACTAAAACCTCCCCGCAGGGAACTTTTGAAACGCCTTTTAATCCGGGTGAACTGGCTATCGGTGCCCGTGGCAAATTCTTCGCCCGTGTGATCGATACTAATCCCAAACTGATGCAAAAGGTTTTCCTCGAAGCTGCTTTGCATCATGGTACATCCATTGTAGAAATTTTGCAGAATTGTGTCATTTACAACAACAAAATTCATGCATTGATTACAGGCAGGGATACAAAAGATGACAATCAATTGATTTTGGAAGCTGGCGAACCCATGCTTTTCGGAAAGGACAAATCCAAAGGAATTATTCTTGAAGGTACCCGACTGAAAGCAGTTACGATTGGTGAGAACGGAATTACTAAAGATGATATTCTGGTTCATGATCCGACAACAGAAGATACCGGTATCCATATGATGCTGGCCAGCATGGCCCCTCCGGAACTTCCGGCGGCCCTCGGTGTTATTCGTTCGGTAAAAGCCGAAACCCTCGAAGATGCCATTTGGAACTCCGTGGAACACGAAAAAGAAGTTTCTCCGTACAAAAATGTGGACGATCTGCTTAACAGCGGAAATACCTGGGAAATTGAATAATCGCCTATTGCGAGATAGTTTAAAAAAGCTGCTTTCGGGCAGCTTTTTTTGGTTTTCTCCGGGATGCTTAGTTGTTTTTATGAGATTTTGATAACCCTCAGCGTTAAATGCAAATATTTGACAGGTCATGAAACAGGTTCCTGAAATAATTTCCTGCTTTGCGCATTCGGCTCCCATACCAGCTGAACATTTCGCCATCCACAAGCATCACTTTTTTATCCGGATATTTTTGTTGGATTTTCTGTCGGTGTTTGTCTTTGAAAGGAAAAGGCTCCGAAGAAAGTAACAGGTAATCTGCCTGCTCAAAATTTTCCTTCTTAACTTCCGGATACCGTCCTTCCATCACATTTTCAAGGCCAAGTTTTTCAAGGTTTTCATTGATAAAAGTTTGTTTCCCGGCTGCCATCCAGGGTGTCTTCCAGATTAGATAGAGACATTTCCTTTTTGGCAGGCTGTTGGGAATTGAAGCGAATTCATTTTTAATTTCTCCAATAGTTTTCCCGGCTTCCTTCTCTTTTCCCAGCAATTTTCCAAGCGTAAGCATCATTTCAAAAGCATCTTCAATATGCATAATATCAAACAAAATAACCGGAAGCTTTTCTGCCAGAGCTAAAATTCGGGCTTTATTATTTTCTTCTTTTACGGCTACCACCACATCCGGTTTCAGACTGATGATCATTTCAATATCAAAATCTTTCGGTCCACCTACTACGGTGGTTTTATCCTGTATTCCTTCGGGATATTTACAAAAACGGGTTATGCCTGCCAAACTACGGACAGCACCCAAAAACGCAATCGTTTCCGTGAGGGAGGGTACAAGGGAAACGATCCTGCTCGCAGGTGCTATCTTGTTGATTTCATTTGTGTTATTTTCAACGATTAACATAATGAGAACAGAAAAAGAATTATTAATTTTGCGTGAAATTAATGATTTATTTTGCAGAAAGATAAAACTATGGGACGTAAAGTCAAAATTGTTGCAACATTGGGGCCTGTAACCAACAACAGAGAAAGTGTTTATCAGTTAATCAAAACCGGGGTAAATGTTTTCCGGCTAAATTTCTCTTATGGAACACACGAAAGCCATCATAAAAGTTTTAAATTGATACGGGAATGCGCGGCAGAACTTGGAAAAGAGGTTGCTATAATGCAGGATATTTGTGGTCCGAAGATTCGTATTCAGGGAATGAAGGACATCCGCGATGTGAACAAAGGGGATAAACTGGTTATGTCTAAAACGGCATCCGGGTCGGCTTTTTCCATAACTTATCCTCACATTATCGATCAGTTGGAAGAGGGCGATGAAGTTTATTTTGCCGATGGAACTGTCAGGTCGAAAGTGGAAAAGAAAACGGACGATACTTTGACCCTCCGAACCATGACCAGTGGACAACTGAGGGAAGGTAAAGGGGTTAACATTCCCAAATCGGGGATTAAAATGTCGGCACTGACTGATAAAGACAAAGCTGATCTGAAATTTGCAGCAGAAATTGGTATCGACATTGTTGCTGTCTCTTTTGTGGAAACGGCCAGCGATATTCTCGAAGCACGTAAAATCCTTTCCGACAATGGCTCGGATGCCTGGATTATTGCCAAAATTGAGCGTAAAGCAGCACTGAAAAATTTGGATGAAATTCTGGATGTCACCGATGGCATCATGGTAGCGCGGGGCGACCTCGGTGTGGAAGCCGGTATTTTTTCTGTTCCCGGTCTCCAGAAAGAGATGATCAAAAAAGCCAATGAAAAGGCACTGCCTGTTATTACGGCTACACAAATGCTAACTTCCATGTTGCATGCCGCTTCTCCCACACGGGCTGAAATATCCGATATTGCCAATGCGGTGTATGATGGCTCAGATGCTGTTATGCTTTCTGATGAAACAGCGGTGGGCGACTTTCCTGTGGAAGCGGTGGAAGTGATGGTAAAAACGTTGTTGGACACGCAAACCCACTTGCCGAAAATTAAAAAAATTAAACCGGATAAGGCCGAGGGCTTTGCTCACGCCGCAGCGGAAATTTCCGGTGATGTCTCCTGTAGAGCTATCGTTTCCTTTTCCACGTCCGGCTATACCGTTCGACAGATTGCTAAATTCAGGCCACGAAAATCGCTGTATGCTGTTACTTTTGACGAAAAAATCAGTCATCGCCTGGCACTTGTATGGGGCGTGGAAAGGATTATTAATATTGACCTGGATATCAGTGAAAACCGTATGATGTACCAGTTTCTGCAAAAAGTTAACAAAGACGAGCCATACATTGTGACCATGGGTTCACAGTCCGGTGTAAAAGGCAGTACCAATATGGTGCGTCTGCTCGATGACGCCGCGAGAGAAAAGATTTTTGAGCGGTTTGAGAAGTAAACTGAACGAATGTTCTTAAATTTCAAGCCCGGAGGCTTGAAACGGGAAGGGTAGAATAGAAACAACCACGAATTCACGATGGGTTCGTGGCTATATTTTTTGCGGCTATAAAAATTATTATGCTTCTCCGGATTTGTAATCAGGAGGTAAAAGGTTCCCCGAGATTTAAAATCCCCGTTTTCCACAAGGTCGGGATTGCAAATCCCGACCAGCAGTAGCAGTAAAAGATAAATGGTAATAATCGGAGCTATCACAATTGCTTTTTCTACTTTTGCATTATGTTTGAAGCTTTTCGGGATTATATTCGGGAAAACAGCCTTTGCCGTCCGAAAGAGAGAATTCTGGTGGCCGTGAGTGGTGGCGTGGATTCGGTGGTGATGCTCCATTTGTTGCATCGTGCCGGCTACCCGCTTACCGTGGCACACTGCAATTTTCAGCTCAGAGGCTCGGAATCCGATGGCGATGAAAACTTTGTGCGAAAACTGACGGCAGAATATGGTATTTCCATTTTCGTGAAAACCTGCGACACCCGGTCGTTTGCCGAAAAACAAAAAATCAGTATCGAAATGGCCGCCCGCCAACTGCGCTACGACTGGTTTGCCGGGCTCATGGAAAAGTATGATTTTAAGAAACTTGCCATTGGCCACAACAAAGACGATGACGCGGAGACTTTCTTTATCAAGCTGCTGCGCGGCTCCGGGCTAAATGGAATAAAGGGGATTTTACCCCGGCGTGAGAACATTATTCGTCCGTTACTGTTTGCTTCCCGAAAGGAAATTTTGGCTTATGCCGAAAAACATAAATTATCATTTCGCGAAGATGCTTCCAACGCCTCGGACGATTACCAGCGCAACCGTATTCGTCATCATCTGCTGCCTTTTTACGAGAAAGAGTTTCCCGGAGCAACAAATGCGCTGGCCGGGACGCTGGATAAATTAAAATCTACCGAATCCGTTTTTCGCCGGCTTCTGCAGGAAAAGAAAAAACAGTTATTTAAAATTAAGGGAAATATTTTTCGCCTCGAAAAAACAGCACTAAAAACGCTGGAGCCAAAAGTTGCTTTGCTTTATTTTCTGCTCGAAGACTTTGGTTTTAATTGGCGTACGGTAGAAGAAATTTGCCAAACGTTGGAAACCGTACAGTCCGGGCAGCTTTTCCATTCCGAAAAGTTCGTTTTACTCAACGATAGAAACTATCTGATAATAAAAGAGAAAGAGCTTTCGGCAGAAGAAGAATTTCTGATAAATAACCTGAATATTTCCCTGTCTGAACCGATAGAATTGGATTTTAAAATCCTTCCGAATCATCCGGGTTTTAATTTTGATTTTGACAAATCCATCGCTTGTTTTGACGTGGACAAACTTTCGTTGCCGCTAAAACTCCGGCGTTGGCATCAGGGCGATCGTTTTGTCCCTTTTGGGATGCAGGGCAGCAAACTGCTTAGCGACTTTTTTACGGATGAAAAAATCAACCGTTTTGACAGAGAAAATTGCCGGTTATTGCTTTCCGGAGAGGAAATTATCTGGGTGGTGGGTCATCGTGCTTCCAATCGTTTTCGGGTTACCGGTAATACAAAAAATATTTTGCAGATCAGGGTGTTTCCTGATGATGAAACCTGACGGTTGCGGGCAGGGAAATAGCAACCTGAAACATAATTCCGATAGATTATCCCCAAAAAACCGGCTGTTTTTTTAAAAAGTTTCTTAAATCAAACGTTTTTGTAAGGTATTGTTGCAGATAACGTCCTATTTTTGCAAAGCATTTTCTAAAAGACATATAAAAACTTCAATATTTGAGTATGAAGCGTTTTACCTTTTTTCTGACGATCCTGGTCTTACTTTCGGTCTCAGCCTCCGCCCAAATTCTTAATCCGGTTAAATGGTCATTTTCTTCTCAAAAAATTTCCGGTAACGAGTACAACCTTATTTTTAAAGCCTCTATTGATAACCAATGGCATTTGTACTCTCAGGATATTCCGCAGGCGCCTCCTGCTACTACTTTTACTTTCATACAAGACAGCAGTTACACCCGTATTGGCAAAGTGAAAGAGGTGGGCGACGAAATCCAGGAGTTTGACAAGAATTTCAACATGGAGTTGAAATATTATGCCGACAGTGTCAGTTTTGTGCAAACGGTAAAGCTGAACAAACCAGGCGCCACGGTAAAAGGCAGCCTGAATTTTATGTGTTGTGATGACACCCAGTGCCTGCCACCCAAAGATATGGACTTCTCTTTTGATTTGGGAAAAGTAAAACCGGCAGCCACAAAAGCAGTAGTCAGCACAAAAAAAATTACTTCAGGAAAAGACCAGATTACCATCGGCGGAAGGAAAAAAGGACTGTGGGGTTTCTTCATACTTGCTTTTCTCGGAGGCCTGATAGGGATACTGACACCCTGTGTTTTTCCCATGATTCCCATGACAGTGAGCTTTTTTATGAAAGAAGGAGAAGAGAAATCCAAAGGCAAAAGACAGGCCTTGCTGTATGGTTTCAGCATTATCCTCATTTATACGCTTATCGGTTCGGTGCTGGCAGTGATTGCCGGCCCCAACATTGCCAACTGGCTTAGTACAAACTGGGTACCGAACATTATATTCTTCCTTGTTTTTATGATTTTTGCCTTTTCGTTTTTTGGTATGTTTGAAATTTCGCTGCCGCACTGGGCAGTGAACAAAACAGACCAACGGGCAGACAAAGGCGGTTTTCTCGGTCCTGTCTTCATGGCGTTGACACTCGTGCTGGTTTCTTTCAGCTGCACCGGCCCCATCGTGGGAACCATTTTAGTGGAATCGGCCGGAGGGCAGATATTGAAACCCATTGTGGGGATGTTTGGTTTTTCGCTGGCTTTTGCTCTGCCCTTCACACTGTTTGCCTTCTTCCCTTCCTGGCTTTCCAACCTGCCCAAATCGGGTGGCTGGCTTAACTCGGTGAAGGTGGTACTGGGATTTTTGGAGCTTGCGCTGGGATTGAAATTCCTGAGTATTGCCGACCAGACCTATCACTGGCATATCCTTGACCGGGAAGTTTATCTTGCCCTGTGGATTGTTATTTTCTTCCTGCTGGGGCTTTATCTGCTAGGAAAACTTAAGTTTGTTTACGATTCGGAGGTAAAGCATGTAACGGTGCCGAGATTGCTGCTGGCCATCATAACCTTTAGCTTTGTCGTTTACATGGTTCCCGGAATGTTTGGCGCACCCCTGAAAGCCTTGTCGGGATATCTGCCGCCGCTAAATACGATGGATTTTAACATGAATAAAATTGTACGGGAGAATCTGCAGGTGTATGGATACAACGGAAACGCTTCGGAACCTAAAGAGATATGCGAGACACCCAGGTACCATGAATTTCTGCATTTGCCGCTTGGGTTAGAGGGATACTTCGATTACAAACAGGCGGTGGCCTGTTCGAGAAAGCAGAATAAACCGATTTTTATCGATTTCACCGGTCACGGATGTGTCAACTGCCGTGAGATGGAAGCCAACGTGTGGTCCGACCCGCGGGTGCTTAAGATATTACGGAACAAATATGTTATTCTCGCACTTTACGTGGATGACAAATACAAACTCCCCAAAGACGAATGGGTCAGGTCTTCGTACAACGGTAAGATGATGAAAACCCTCGGCAAAAAAGATGCCGACTTCCAGATTACCAAATTCGGGGTAAATGCGCAGCCTTTCTATGTGCTTATGGATAACAAAGGTAATGTGCTGGTACAACCCAAGGCCTATGACCTGAACGTGGACCACTTCATCAAATTCCTCGATCAGGGGGTGAAGAATTTTAAAGATGGGAAGACGTTGTTTAATATAAACCATAAATAATTAGAATAAGGCCTGTTTATGCAAAGGCAGATGGCTTTTTCGGATTTATGTTTCAGAAGTACTTATAATCAGTGTTTTAAATGCTTTGCTTGAATATTTGGTATTATAAACGCTGAGGATCAGCATGAGTTGAATAAAGAAAATGTTAAAAAAATCGTCCTGAAATTTTGATATAAAAAATTTTCATTTACATTTGTCCCATAAAACAGAGACATGAAGAACAGGTCAAACATCTTTTTTTATACCTTTTATTACTTTTATTTTAAAAGTGATACGGGGCTATATGTGGTTTGACAATAATTTATAAATCAATATCAGAAAAGTCCCGGATGAAAATTCGGGACTTTTTTTTTGAAAAAAAGAAAGAAAAATGAAAATAGCCATGCAGGGAGTCCGGGGCGCTTTCCACGAAATAGCCATCAGGAAATATTTTTACGGAGACAATTACGAAGTGGTTCCCTGTGATTCCTTTAACAAATTGTTTGATGTCCTGCGTTTTGAAAAGGCAGATTATGGTATGGTGGCCATCGAAAATTCCATTGTGGGGAGCATCTTGCCCAATTACACTTTGTTGCGTGAGTCTGGATTGCGTATCCTCGGCGAAGTGTATCTGCGCATCGAGCAGCATCTGCTGGCGCTTCCCGGGCAAACCATTGGCGATATCAGAAAAGTTTATTCTCATCCCATGGCCATACAGCAATGCCGTGAGTTTTTAACACCTATGCGGCGAAATGGCGTGCAACTTGTTGATTCGGAAGATACTGCGCTAAGTGCAAAATGGATTGGCGAAGGCAACATGAGCGGGGTGGCTGCCATTGCCAGCCGGCTGGCAGCAAAACTATATGGTCTTGAAATCCTGGCAGAAGGTATCGAGACCAACAAAATGAACTTTACCCGTTTTCTTATTGTTTCGCACGAAGAAAATTATCAAAACCATCGCAACGGAAAGAAAATCAACAAAGCATCTCTCTGTTTTGTCCTTCCCCACCAACAAGGAAGACTTTCCGAAGTGCTTTCGGTGTTGTCATTTTATAAAATCAACCTCTCTAAAATCCAGTCGTTGCCCATCGTGGGACAGGAGTGGGAATACCTTTTTTACGTGGATGTGGATTTCTCCAACTATGAAAAATATCGCCAATCGCTGGATGCCATCAGGCCGCTGCTCGGCGAGTTAATCATTTTTGGCGAGTACGAGAAAGGAGGGAAAGTCCATGAAAATTAAAACGGCAGACCGCTTAAACGTGGTGAGCGAATACTATTTCTCACGTAAGCTGAAAGAAATTGCTGCCTTGCGGGAACAGGGTGTGGATATCATTAATCTTGGCATTGGCAGTCCGGATATGGCACCCGATGAAACCGTTATTGAAGCAGTGGCTCGCGAAAGTCGTAAACCGGAAAACCATGCCTACCAAAGTTATTCGGGAATTCCGGCTTTGCGGGAAGCTTATGCCAAATGGTATGGCGCTTTCTTTGGTGTCGCACTGAATCCAGCCAACGAGATTCTTCCGCTTATGGGCTCCAAAGAGGGCATTATGCATATCTCTATGGCTTTTCTGAATCCGGGCGATGAGGTGCTGGTTCCCAATCCGGGTTACC
>WFNG01000075.1 GCA_015488735.1 Bacteroidales bacterium
AACATAAGTCAGCGGGTTGACCGCATCGCTGCCATCGGTTTTCACACCACCGAGGTTGATGAGTGCAAAATCAGTGTAAGTACTGCTTTCTTTGGCGGTAACGCCGATTTTTGGTGGTGCCGGATGGTTGTTGAATTTTACCCAAAAAGCCTCCAGCAACTCTTTGGCCTTTTCTTCCGTTAGCGTACCGGCAGCCATCTCCTTTTGGTAAAATGGCCACAGATGCTGGTCGAGACGTCCCGGATTAAAACTGTCCCAGGGATTTACTTCAGTGATGACACCCACATGGATAAACCAGTAATGTTGCAGTGCTTCATGAAATGTGCGTGGTGCATGTGCCGGGACATGTTCGCAAATTTCAGCCATTTCGCAAAGCTCCTTTTCCCGGATGGCATCAGTGGTTTTTTCCGCTTTTTTTCGCAACAGCTGCGCATACCTGCCAGCATATCGCATAATGGCATCGGCGGCAATATCCATGGCTTTCAGCTCTTCACTTTTGGCATAAGCCTGTTTGTCGTTAAAATAATCCAACGCTTGCTGCGCCTGCCTTATTTCTTCTTTCAAATCGAGAAATCCTTTGCTGAACATTTTTTTGCCAAGCACCGTATGGCCGGGAGCACGTTGTTCCTGAAACTCAGTAAATACACCGGCTTCGTAAGCCTGTTTCCACTCCGGATCAAGACGGGCAAAAATCTTATCACGGTTTGATTTCCCTTTCCAAAAGGGGATGATTTCTTCACGGTAAACACGTATGGTCTCTTTATCCACTTTAAACCACACTTTGGGACGTTTGTCCAGCACCTCAAGGTCATGCAGCGAGTGCAGGGTGATTTCGGGATAGGTGGGAACGGCTTTGGGTGCCGGGCCCCGTTCTCCCACAATCAGCTCCCCATCATTGAGGCACAGCGATTTGTTTTCTAAAATATATTTCAGTGCCAACGCTCTTTTTACCGGAACAGTTACCTGACCGGCGAGGTCACTTTTGTAAAACCGGGTGATGAGCTGTGCCCGTTCCGGCGAAATGTGCGGAACGGCTTGCTGGCTTTGTATTCTGAGTTTTTCGATTCGTGTATTCATGGTTTTGTTTTTTTGTTACGGGATAAGTCCCGTACTAATTCATAGCTTCATATATTGGTGTATTTATCCTCCCACATTGGTTTTAAATTCACCTTTATCAAAAAGATTCCGAATGTTTTCTACTGCTTCGGCGGTAGGTTCTTTTACGTCAGCCATCTTATATTCCATGCCAAAACGGGCGTATTTGTGGCTGCCTGTTTTGTGATAAGGCAAAATACTGATTTCAGGTTTATGTTTTAATCCTGACAGAAAAGCCATCATACGCAACAGGTTGCTTTCATCATCGTTGATACCCGGAATCATGGGATAACGAATGACTATCTCCTTCCCCATTTCATCCAGCATCCGGATATTTTGCAGAATTTGTTTGTTGCTCACCCCTGTATATTTCCGGTGTTCCGTATCATCCATTTGTTTGATATCCACCAGAAAAAGGTTGGTAAACTTTGCAGTCTCACGCAGCTTTTCGGGTTCAATGTAGGCTGTTGTATCCACGCAAGTGTGAATTTCGCGTAAGCGGCATCCCTGCAAAAGGGCTTTCAGAAAGTCGTATTGCAAAAGCGGCTCGCCTCCCGAAAAGGTAACTCCTCCTCCGGATTCTTCAAAAAACGGGAGATCATGTTCAATTTCTGCAAGTAAATTTGTAACCGAAATTTTGTAGCCCACCGTTTCTGTTTCGCGAACAATTCGGCCATCCATTTTTTCCTCTTTTTCATAGGTAAAAGGCTGACGGCCGCGACTTTCCGGATTGTGACACCACCAGCAGGAAAGCGGGCATCCTTTTAGGAAAATGGTCTGTCGGATACCGGGACCATCATGTAGCGCGTAATGTTTAATATCGAAAATTACTCCTTCCATGGAGATAAAATTAGTATATTGAAAAATAGGGATAAAGTGATTGGGGGAGGGGTAGTATCAGAATATCCAGCACTCGAAAAGGCATTTGCCAAAACAGTGAGACAACGGGTTATTTTGAATAAAAGCGAGCATTTTATTTTCGTTTTCAGCACAAAAGTAATTAAAATGGAATGAACTTGTCATGGCTGGTACGAATAATTTTTTGTCGCTGAGCATATTCTTTTTACTTTTACACTATCCAAAGAGGCATAACTCATGAAAAGTATCCGGCTTTCCACAACGCAAAAAGAAATCCTGCCGATTGTTGTCGTTTCTTTTGTTTCCGCTCTTTTTGCATGGTATCTAGAACGTCTTTTATCGGGATTAACAACACTTTATTTTAGTTACGACCTGAATATTAAAGCTGTTTTGCATTTGAGTGGCATTACTTTTTTTACACTTACGTCCTCTCCTGTCTGGACACACGATGCCATTATTACCATTAATCTTGCTGCCCCTATTATGAATCTCTTTCTGGGGCTGATTATTATGGCCATTTTTATTTTTTCGAAGCGTAAAACACAATCCATGACCTTTTTTATGCTTTGGATAATGATTTATTCTTTCACCGGCATTTTCGGAAGCTTTGTAGAAAACAACCTTGCCCGCACCGGACTTTATACCGTTTCCAGGCTTATGGACATCGGTGTCATTTTTCAAATAATTTTTATTGTACTCTCGCTCTATTTTCTTTATATCATGGGGTTAGCCATAGGAAAACTGGTAATGCTTATCATTCCGGAAAAATTTAAACAGGAGGATAGAATCAAGACTTCTTTTTTTCTGATAGTGTTTGTTTTTCCGTGGCTGCTGGTGCTGGTTGTCTCTTTCCGTAGTTTGTCTGTTTCAACTGTTCTCACATATCTCCTCGGATTTATTGTCATGTTGCCTTTCAATTGGATGCAGAAGCCGGAGAAAAGAGGTCTTCACATGAAAATGCTCCCCGGGTTTTTACAAATTGATGTTTTCAGTTTGTTGGTTTATCTATTTGGTGTACTACTGATTCATCAAATGTTGGGAGCCGGAATAACACTTTAACAACCTGAGCTCAACAGGACAACCTTTGTGATTAACGGAAATAATAACGGATCTTTGATTAAATTTAGTTCAACAGGACAGCCTTTCAATAATTCAAAAAAAAATCTTACTTTTAACTTTTAAAAATTATCAACCAATCTTTTAAAAATTTCTATTATGAAAAATCATTTTACGCGTAAGATGTTCTTTGTCTTACTGGCGTGGCTGGTGGCCTTTGGCAGTATGCCGGCAAACGCTAAAACAAAGAAAAAGAAAAAGCCGGTTCCCACTCAAAATGAAGTGAAAGCATCGGTTTTCAGCGGTTTAAAATGGCGTAGCATAGGGCCGGCTTTTACCTCCGGACGTATTGCCGATTTTGCCGTTGACCCTGATAATCACAGCCATTTTTATGTGGCTTCTGCTTCGGGCGGTATTTGGAAAACTACCGACGATGGTACAACATTTAAACCTGTTTTTGATCATTATGGTGCTTACTCAATGGGGTGTCTTGCCATGGATCCCAACAACCATCATGTAATTTGGGCCGGTACCGGAGAAAATAATTACCAGCGGGCGCTGGGTTATGGAAATGGTGTCTGGAAAACTACCAATGATGGGAAGACCTGGAAAAATATGGGATTAAAAACTTCTCAGCACATCGGTAAAATTCTTATTGACCCTAACAACTCTAACATCGTTTATGTGGCTGCAGGAGGATCTGCCTGGGGACCGGGAGGCGACCGTGGCATTTTCAAAACCACTGATGGTGGGAAAACCTGGAAACGGGTTTTGTATATCTCCAAAAATACGGGGGTGGCCAACATGTGTTTTGAACCGGGAAATCCCAATGTGATTTATGCCGGTGCAGAACAGCATCGCAGAAGGCAGTTTGCCGCAGTAGCCGGAGGACCGGAATCGGCCTATTATAAAACCACCGATGGAGGAAAAAACTGGAAAAAACTGACCAATGGTATTCCTTCCGTGGACAAAGGTGGAATGTGTATTGCTGTTTCTCCTGCCAATCCTGATATTGTTTATGTTATGTTTCAGGCCTCCAATGGAAAAGGAGGCTTTTTCCGTTCTACCAACCGGGGAGCTTCCTTCAAAAAAATGAGTGGTTATTTTAGCAGTGCTCAGTATTTCAGTGAGTTATATCCAGATCCGGTAGATCCAAACAAAGTTTACTCAGTGGATACTTACGGACAGGTAACGCTCGATGGCGGAAAAACATGGAAAGCTATTGGTAACAACAAGCGCCATGTGGATGACCATGCTTACTGGATTGATCCCGGCCATACCAATCATATGCTTATTGGCTGCGATGGAGGTGTGTACGAAACATGGAACGGTGGTAAAACATTTATCTTCAAAAATACTTTACCCGTGACACAATTTTACCGTGTATGGGCCGATAACTCCAAACCTTTTTACTGGGTTTATGGCGGCACACAAGACAACAACAGCCTTGGCGGACCTTCACGAAACCTCAAACGTGGTGGTGTTACAGGTTCTGAGTGGGTTGTTACAGTAGGTGGTGATGGATTTTGGCAGGCTGTTGATCCTGTAAACCCGGATATCGTTTATTCCGCCTATCAGTATGGAAATATTTTCCGTTACGACCGGAAATCCGGAGAGCGTCTTCAGATTAAACCCATGCCTAAAAAAGGCGAGAAAACTTTCCGCTGGAACTGGGATGCTCCTTTTATCATAAGTCTTCATCAGCCGACCCATTTGTATATGGGTGCCAATAAGCTCTTTGAAAGCGACAACATGGGCAACAGCTGGCATGAGATCAGCGGTGACCTTACCCGCGACCTGAACAGAAACGATTTTAAATTGATGGGAAAATACTGGCCTCCTGATGCTGTCGCCAAAGATGTCTCCACTTCTCAGTGGGGAACCATTGTATCGCTGGCCGAATCACCATTAAAAGATGGCCTCCTTGTAGTGGGAACTGATGACGGTGTTATTCAGGTAACCAACAATGACGGGAAAAACTGGACCAAAACCACCAAATTCCCCGGCGTTCCTGAATACACTTACGTGAGCGATGTTTTTCCTTCCAATTTTAATGAAAATGTCATTTTTGCTTCTTTCAACAATACCAAAAGCAATGATTTTAAACCTTATCTGCTGAAAAGTACAGACCAGGGCAAAACATGGACATCCATTGCCAGCGATCTTCCTTCGGGGGCAGTGCATACCATAGCGCAGGATCCGGTAAATAAAAATCTGCTTTTCGCCGGTACTGAATTTGGATTTTATTTCAGCCTGAACGGTGGACAGCACTGGATTAAACTTGGAAGCGGCCTGCCCGATATTCCTGTACGTGACATTTCCATCCAGAAACGTGAAAAGGATCTGGTCATCGCCACTTTTGGCCGGGGAATTTATATCATGGATGATTATTCTGCTCTTCGTCAGCTTTCTGCCGATAAGCTGAAAAATACGTCAGCCATCCTTTTCCCGGCAAGGGATGCTTTAATGTACATTCAAAAAAATGCACGTTACGGAACAGGTTCGGCTTATTATCAGGCTCCCAATCCGCCCTTTGGTGCCAACTTTACCTATTATGTGAAAGATGTGCCACAAACGCTGAAACAACAGCGGCTGAAAAAAGAGAAAGCGCTGTTTAAGAAAAGCGAACCCATTCCGCAGCCCACCAAAGCAGAGTTGGATAAGGAGAAAAATGAAACCGGTCCGTACTTTGTCTTTACCATTAAAAACGCCAAGGGAGAAGTGGTACGCAAAATTTACAAGCCAGCCACCAAAGGTATTCACCGTGTTAACTGGGATTTGCGTTATGTAAGCCCTTCACCCGTACGTTTGCGTAAGGATAAATACAATCCCATGAAAAACGGTTCTAATGGTATGTTGGCCATTCCGGGAAAATATACTGTAGCGCTTTCGCTCTTCCACAATGGAAAAGAAAAACCGCTGGCAGGCCCCATTACCTTCACTGCCAAAGTATTGCATAACACTACTTTGCCAGATAAAGACCGCCAGGCACTGAATGCCTTCTTTGGCCAGATGGCTGACATGTGGCGTACCATGAGTAGTGCCCAGCAGTATCTGAACAGCCTGAAAAACAAAACAGCTTATGTACAACAGGCCATTCAGATTACACCCGGAGCAAGTCTTGCCATGAAAGACCAGGCTCAGGCTGTAAAAGAGGAAATAGAAAAGATTAACTATCTGTTCCACGGCACACCGGCCAAGGCAAGTTTTGAAGAGGTTCCGCCAGAGCCTATGCCGCTGATGAAACGTCTGAATGAAGCTATATATGCTTCGTGGCAGTCCACATCGGCACCTACTGCAATGCAGAAAATGAATCTTAATATTGTGAAGGATGCCATGCCTGATGTACTGGCACGCATCAAAAAGGTGAACGAGCAACTGAATGCACTTGACAAAGCGCTGGATGCTGTAAAAGCACCTTACACACCGGGACGTCTCCCGAAATAAAAAAACTGCTGATACGAAAAAGCCCCTCTGCAGCGCAGAGGGGCTTTTTCATTTTGTAACAAAATACAATGTTTTGTTATTTCTTTTTGGATGATGTCCCTTTTACATCGTTGACAATCTTATTTTTAAAAGCCTCTGTTTTTTTAATCAGTTTGTCAAAAGTTCCGCTGGTAGCGCTGCCGTTTTTCACTGATTCTTTTGCTTTGGCAATGTCATTGGATATATCCGTATATTCTTTGTCAAAATGTCCGTATCCCAGTGCTTGTGCCAGTTTAAGCTGATAATCAGCATTTTTTAACAGGTTTACAACCTTGGCTTTATCCTGTTTACCATTAAACATAATTTGTGCTTCATCCATCATTACCTGTGCTCTCAGAACGGGTAACGGCATGATAGCCTGATTAATGACCAGTGAATTCATTAAGCCCACCAATACTTGTTGTGCCTGGTTTGTCTTGTTTTTCTTTAGCAATCCCAAAGCCTGTTTCAGTCCGCTGGGATAACCACCAAGAGGAAGGTTGACAGTTGTTATGTCGATCTCGCTCTTTAGATTATTCAATAATCCGGCGGCTTCCTGATAATTTCCTTTGGTCATCTCCTCTTTCGCTGTTTTAACTGTTTGATCTACCTGTGGAATAGTGGTAATCAAATCCTGAGCTTTCACGCTTATGTCAACAGGAATAAGGTCATCGTTGGGATGCTTTTTCAGCAAAGTCTTTGTACTGTCAAGTGCTGTTCCTAAAGCGGCTTCTGCCTTTTTGGCATTTCCCGTGTAAATGAATTTCATGGCCTGGTTGGTTTGTTTTACCACTTCGATGGCTTCCTTTTCAATCCGGGCCTGCCGTTTTTGGATTTCCTGCATTGTTTTCTGCTGTACACGCATAGCCAGCGTGTCTTTTGACATGTTCAGTGTATCCGGTTTTACAACCTTCTGAGAAATTGCCGTTGTCGTTTTTCCTTGATGAGCCGCTTGATTACAGGCTGTTAATCCAAAAGAAATTAACCCAACCATAATTATGGCTGCAAAAATAGATTTGAATGATTTCATTTTTTATCCTCCTTTTTTATTGGTTTATAATAAAAGCAAAAATCAACAAAAAAAATGCCCCGGGGAGGAATTTAAATAAATTTAACGCTCTGATTTAAATAAATTTAACACAAGCAGAAAATGATATATTTATATAAAAACAGCTTCAGCGATTTTCCGGATGTTATCCGACTTACCCATGGTGTAAAAATGCAATCCGGGGACACCAAATTCCAAAAGTTCTTTGGATTGTTGGATAGCCCATTCTATTCCAACCACTCTTATTTCCGCGTTGGTTTTGCATTTCAGCATCTCTTTTACAAGCATCTCCGGCAAATCCACATGGAACGTTTGGGGTAATGAAATCATCTGGTTACGTGTGGTAATTGGTTTTAATCCCGGAATAATCGGCACATCAATGCCTTTGGCGCGGCAGTTTTTGACAAAGTCAATATATTTCTGACTATCAAAAAACATCTGGGTAACAATATATTCGGCACCCGCCTCCACCTTTTTTTTCAGAAAGTGAAGATCACTCTCCAGATTGGGTGATTCACTGTGTTTTTCAGGATAGCCGGCTACCCCGATACAGAAATCGGTAGAACGGAAATTTTTAATATCATCTTCAAGATACTTTCCGTTATTAAGCGCTGAAATTTGCTGTACCAAATCAAGGGAATGGGCATTGCCTTCCGGTTCGGGCACGAAAGTTTTCATCCCCATGGGCGGATCGCCACGTACCACCAACAGGTTTTTAATACCCAGAAAATTCAAATCGATAAGCGCGTTTTCAGTCTCTTCGCGGGTAAATCCCCCACAGATAATGTGTGGCACCACCGGGATACCATAGCGATATTTTATGGCAGCCGAGATGCCCACTGTTCCCGGACGTTTCCGGACGGTTCGTTTTTTCATCAGCCCATTGTCCAACGTGTCATAAACCACCTCCTGCTGATGGTAAGTAATGTTGATAAATGCCGGATCAAATTCTATGAGCGGGTCAATGGCTTTTTGAATGGCCGTAAAATCCTGCCCTTTTAGCGGAGGCAACAGCTCAAAAGAAAACAACGCTTTATCAGAATTGGCGATATGTTCGGTAACTTTCAGTTCGTTCATTTTTCGTATGTTATTCGTTTTCCACGATGTTCATGTTTAACAATGTTTTTACTTTTTCGACGGACAATCCTTTCCGGCGGGCATAATCTTCAAGCTGGTCGGGCAAGAGCCTTCCCACGTTGAAATACCTTGCTTGTGGATGAGCAAAATAGTATCCGCTTACCGAGGCTGCCGGATACATGGCGTAATTTTCGGTCAACCGGATGTTAGTCTTTTCTTCTACTTTCATCAAATCGAAAATAGTCCGTTTTTCCGAATGTTCCGGGCAAGCAGGATAGCCCGGTGCCGGGCGAATTCCCTGATATTTTTCGCGCAGGATATTTTTCATATCCAGCTTTTCATCAGGAGCATAACCCCAGAACTCTTTGCGTACACGTTCGTGAAGCTGTTCGGCAAATGCTTCAGCCAGCCGGTCAGCCATAACCTTTAGCATAATAGCCTGGTAATCATCATTATCAGCTTCAAAAGCCTTGATGTGTTTTTCAATCCCCAGTCCGGTAGTAACGGCAAAAAAGCCAAGATAATCAGTCAGTCCCGTTTCCTTTGGTGCTATGAAATCGGAAAGAGACAAATTGGGGACACCGGCTTCTTTTTTCTCCTGGTTACGCAAAAAATGAAAGTCGGCCAGCTTTTTGTTTTCCGGTGAGAAAACTTCCACACTATCGCCCACGGCTTGTGCCGGATAAATCCCGATGACGCCTTTTGCCTGAAGCCAGCCTCCCGAAATAATCTTGTCCAGCATTTTCTGGGCATCGTCAAAAATCTTTCGGGCTTCTTCCCCTTTCAGGGGATCATTGAAAATATCGGGATATTTTCCGGTAATTTTCCACGCGTGGAAGAAAAATGTCCAGTCGATATTAGGCCGCAGTTTTTCCAGCGGATAATCTTCAAAATATTTCGTTCCCATAAATTTTGGTACGCTGATATCTGACGTTTTCCAGTCAGCTTTGAAGCGATTTTCACGGGCTTCTTTCAGGCTGATGTACTGTTTCTTTTTCTGCCGGCCCAGGTGTTCCTGCCGCATTTTTTGGTAAGAAGCAGCGATATCACTTACATACCGCTCGTGTTCGGAAGGAGAAAACAGTTTTGAAAGCACACCGGTAACTTTGGAAGCATCGCGCACATGGATAACGGGCTGGTTATAGCCCGGTGCAATTTTTACCGCGGTATGGATAGCCGAAGTAGTTGCCCCACCAATAAGCAACGGTATTTTCAGTCCTTTTCGTTTCATTTCGGAAGCCACCTGCACCATCTCTTCCAGCGACGGGGTGATGAGTCCGCTGAGGCCCACCACATCCGCTTTTTCATCTTGGGCAATCTCCAGGATTTTCTCTGCCGGTACCATCACGCCAAGGTCAATCACTTCATAATTATTACAGGAAAGCACTACACCCACAATATTTTTTCCAATGTCGTGCACATCGCCTTTTACGGTGGCCAGTACCACTTTCCCGGCATTGGCAGCATCGCCTTCTTGTTTTTCAGCCTCTATGTAAGGCAATAGGTACGAAACAGCCTGCTTCATCACACGGGCACTTTTGACCACTTGTGGCAGGAACATTTTTCCCGCGCCAAACAGATCGCCAACCCGGTTCATTCCGGCCATCAGCGGTTGCTCTATCACATTCAAAGCCCTTGGAAACTGTTTGCGGGCTTCTTCCACATCCTCTTCAATATAATCGGTAATTCCCTTTACCAGTGCATGTTCCAAACGTTTGTTAACGGGTTCTTTCCGCCAGGCATCAGTTTTTACTGTTTTTTTAACCTGTTGATTCTTAACTTTATCGGCGTAAGCCAGCAACCTGTCTGTGGCATCTTTACGCCGGTCGAGAACCACATCTTCTGCCAGTGTACGCAAATCGGCAGGAATTTCATCGTAAATCTGCAACATGCCCGGGTTCACAATTCCCATGTCCATACCGGCTTTGATGGCATGATATAAGAATACCGAATTGAGGGCTTCGCGCACCAGGTTGTTCCCGCGGAACGCAAATGAAAGGTTGCTCACACCTCCGCTCACTTTGGTATAAGGCAAATTTTCCTTAATCCATTTGGTGGCATTGATATAATCGACGGCATAGTGGTTGTGCTCCGCCATACCAGTGCCGATGGCGAGAATGTTGGGATCGAAAATAATATCTTCGGGAGGAAAATTCACCTTCTGCGTCAGCAGGTTATAAGCTCTTTGGCAAACGGCGATACGCTTTTCGTACGTGTCTGCCTGGCCGTTTTCATCAAAAGCCATAACCACCACGGCAGCACCGTAATCACGTATCTTCCGGGCTTGTTCGAGAAATTCCTCTTCCCCGTTTTTCAGGCTGATAGAGTTGACAATTCCTTTTCCCTGCATGCATTTTAATCCGGCTTCGAGTACTTCCCATTTGGAAGAATCGACCATGACGGGCAGGCGTGAAACCTCCGGATCGGAAGCCAGCATATTCAGGAAACGGGTCATCTCCTTTTTGGCATCCAACATGCCATCATCCATGCTCACATCCAGGATTTGAGCAC
>WFNG01000076.1 GCA_015488735.1 Bacteroidales bacterium
GAAATAGAAGCCCATCAAAAGATAAAGGACAGGAATAACGTATAGAAAATACTTGTAATAGTTTTTTATTTTTTCAGCAGGCGGCATATTCATTTAGGATTATCAACAAAGTTGTTACACAAAAGTATTAAAAAACTTACCCAAACACCCGGAATGTTTTCCGTTATTCGTGAAAGTACACCCGTTTCACCCTGCGCGAAATGCGGCTGAGTACTTCGTAAGGGATGGTCCGGGCAGCGGCAGACAGCTCTGTAACCGGATGCTCATCATTGAAAACAAACACGGCATCCCCCTCTTTTACATCCAGCCCGGTGACATCTATCATACACATATCCATGCAGATATCCCCCACTATGGGCGCTGGCTTTCCACTAATCCAAAAACTGAAATTCCCATTTCCCAACATACGGAACAGCCCATCGGCATAACCCACGGAAACGGTGGCAATCTGTATCTCACTTTTTGTAACAAAGCTGCGGTTGTAGCCCACCGATTCTCCCGGAAAAACCTTTTTCAATTCCGTAATTTCGGTTCGCAGGCTGGTAACAGACCTTAAATTACGGGCAGTTTCCGAATGCGAAGAGATACCGTAAAGTCCAATTCCCATGCGAACCATGTCAAATTGTGCTTCCGGGAAACGGCTAATGCCGGCAGAGTTAAGCAAATGCATCATAAAAGGCTGTGGCAACCCGGCACTTAATTTCTGCGACATGCTTTGGAACAGCGCTATTTGTTCTCGTGTGAAATCATCCAGCGAAGGCTTGTCACTGCCCACCAGATGTGAAAATACCGACTGTACGTATATCATCGGATTAGCGTTGATGCGGGAAATCAGTTCGGTCAACTCTGTTTTATCAAAGCCCAGCCGGTGCATTCCGGTTTCAAGTTTTAGATGAATTTTAATCGGTTTATTTTGTGGTAAATGATTTTTGCGAATAGCTTTTTCCAGCATATCCAGTGCACGGAAACTGAAAATCTCAGGTTCGAGTTGGTGTTTTATCATCAGATCAAAGGCATATTCTTCCGGATTCATCACCATCACAGGCAACCGGATGCCGGCATTGCGTAATTCAACGCCTTCATCAGCATAAGCTACAGCAAGATAATCCACCCGATGAAACTGAAGGATATTGGCAATTTCAAAACTCCCGCTTCCATACGAAAAAGCTTTCACCATCGCCATTATTTTGGTCTTCGGCTTAAGCTTTGAGCGGAAAAAGTTGAGGTTATCGATGAGTGCACTCAGGTTAACCTCAAAAACCGTTTCGTGGACTTTTTGTTGCAGAAGGCGGTTGATACGCTCAAATTCAAAAATTCTGGCACCTTTCAGCAGAATGGTTTGGTTACGCAGCGATGCCATGGGAAACCCGGCAATAAAATCGCGTGTGGTGGGGAAAAAATCCTTTTCCATATCGAAAAATCCGGCATGTCGCGAGATAGCATTGCCAATACCGATAATCCGGGAAATACCTTTTTGCTTTAGCAATCCGGCCACGTTGCCGTATAATTCCTCTTCGTCGCGGCCGCTTTGCAGGATATCCGAAAGAACCACCACCTTCTCCTTGTGCTGGTTTTGCTGTTGCATGAAATCCAGTGCAATGGTAAGCGAGTTATAATCAGAATTGTAAGCATCGTTGATAATAGTGCAGTTGTTGACCCCTTCTTTTTGTTCGAGCCGCATGGCAATGGGCGTCAAACTAACCATTCGTTTACTTATGACTTCCGGAGCATATCCCACTACCAGCATGGCCGCCCAGCAATGGATGGCATTTTCTATGGAAGCAGCATCGGAAAAGGGAATTTCGATAGCCTGCTCCTTTTCCTGATAAATCGCCCGGATTTTAGTAGATGCACCCTGTATTTGCTTTTCAACTACCTGCAAATCGCTGTTTTCATCCGCGCCCCAGGAAAAGGTATTAAGATTTTCAAGGATGCCTGTCCCGATAATTACCCCCAACAGCTCTTTTTGGTCATTGTTGTATATCAACGTGTTGACACGGGTAAAAAGTTTCAGCTTTTCGCCCACTTTCTGTGCCAGGCTGATAAACCCTTCGCTGTGGGCTTCCCCAATGTTGGTAAAAATCCCCACGGTTGGCTGAATCACAGTCTGAAGATGTTCCATCTCGTCAGGGCGCGAAATACCTGCTTCAAAGATAGCCATTTCGTGTCGGCTGTTCATTTGCCACACCGACAGTGGTACTCCTATTTGTGAATTGTAACTTTTGGGGCTGCGGACAATTTTCCGGTCAGGACTCATGAGCTGAAAGAGCCATTCTTTCACAATGGTTTTGCCATTACTTCCGGTAATACCCACTACCGGAATATCAAAAAGGCCACGATGGTATGCTGCAAGTTGTTGCAGTGCCCTCAGCGTATCGGTCACTTCAAAAAAGGAAGCTTTTTCCAATCCTGAAACAGAGAAATTTCGGTCGGAGACAACAAAATAACGGACGCCTTTCCGGTAAAGATCCTGAATGTATTTATGGCCGTCGTTTCTGACGCCTTTCAGGGCAAAAAAAAGTGTATTGGCAGAGCGGATAAACCGGCGGCTGTCGATGAGAATATCTTCCACTTTTATGGAAACACTCTCTGGCGAATACAGTTTCGCCTTTAAAATTTCAGTGAGTTCTTCTCCTGAATATTGTTTGTGAAGCATGTTAGTGTCCGGATAGAGGGTTCGCGTGCATGGCTTGCCACTTTTGTCTGTTTCTGAATATGTCGATACCAAGATATACCGCCGCTTTCAAGGAATCGGGTGAGGCTACATTTTCGCCGGCAATATCATAAGCTGTTCCATGGTCGGGCGATGTACGTACAATGGGCAGGCCAGCTGTATAATTCACCCCGCTGTCCAATGCCATCAGTTTAAAAGGAATAAGCCCCTGGTCGTGATACATGGCCAGAACAGCATCGTATTTGGTATAGTTTCCAGAGCCAAAAAAGCCATCAGCCGGAAAAGGCCCGAAAGCAAGTGTTCCCTGCTTTTTTGCTTTGATGATGGCAGCGTGTATTATGGATTCATCTTCAGTACCAATAAGACCTTTATCACCGGCATGTGGATTCAACCCCAAAACGGCAATCTTAGGCATATCGATGAGAAAATCTTTTTTCAGCGAATCATTCAGGATAGCCAGCTTGGTGAGGATAAGTTCTTCTGTGATGCTTCCGGCCACCTCGCTGATGGGAATATGATTGGTAACCGTTCCAATTTTTAAGTTGTCGGAAACCATGAGCATCAACGAGTTTTCAGCACCAAAACGTTGTGTCAAATATTCCGTATGTCCCTGAAAAGCAAATTTTTCGGAATGAATATTTTCCTTATTTATGGGGGCAGTTACCAGGATATCTATCTTTTTGTCTTTCAAATCTTTTACTGCCGTTTCCAAAGCCTGAAAAGCATAATCCCCGGCAAGCCTGGTGGATTTCCCAAATTCAATTTTTACCTCTTCGTCGCTGATACTGCGAATATTCAGCTTTTTAGGTGCAATTTTTGAAATGTTAGAGATTACATTATAATTAAAATCGGAAAGATGCATGTGCTTACGGTGAAAGCCAACCACACGGGGCAATCCATAAATAACGGGGGTAAAAAGCTCATATAGACGGCTATCCATCAAAGCTTTAATCATCACTTCGTAACTTACACCGTTAAAATCTCCGTGCGTAACACCAACCTTTACAGGAGTAGTTTTCCCTTTCAATCGTTCCTTAATCATTGCTTTAATTTTAGATGACAAAGGTAAAATTTTCTATGGAAGCATGAGTAACTATTGAAAATGGAAACCATCGGATTAATTATATTATTCCTTTGTCTGTTGGAAACAGGCTTTTAAAAATGCATTACAATGTCAACAATGATACTGAAATACTGATGTTAATTCGTTTTAAAACTGTATTTTAACATTTCCATTTCCTTATTGGCTTTCTCAATTTTTTGTTTCAAATTACTTTTGTAAGTTTTTAGCCGGTTTTTTATCTGTTCATCACCTACAGAAAGTATTTGTGCAGCTAAAATAGCAGCATTCAGCGCATTGTCAATACCCACCGTGGCCACGGGAATACCGGGAGGCATCTGAACGATGGCCAATAATGCATCCATACCATCCAGCGTGGCACTAATGGGGACACCGATAACGGAAACAGAGGTGGAAGCAGCAATTACGCCAGGCAGATGGGCTGCCATCCCCGCACCGGCAATAATCACCTGTATACCCCTATCTTCTGCATTTTTAGCAAAGTCTTCTACGGCTTCCGGTGTACGGTGTGCCGAGAGAGCATGCATCTCAAAAGGAATTTCCATCTCATCAAGGAACCGGGCAGCTTTTTCCATGATTTTCAAATCGGAGGTGCTTCCCATGATAATGCTGACACGTGGTTTCATTGGATTTGTTTTTGTTTGAGCAAAAGTAGTAAAATTAATGTTGGGGAAATAGGAAAGGTCCCAGCGGACGCTGGAACCAGTTTAAGTCCCAGCTGACGCTGGAACCAGTTTAAGTCACACAGAGGTCCCGGGGATGCCGGAACCAGTTCAATGTGATATTTAGCCGGAATCTGAAAATATTTTATTGGAATAAATCTAAATTTTTATGAAACAGGGAAAAATTTCTGTGAAATATTATCTTTGTGAGCTATTATAAATTTATTGTTTACAATGGCTACAATTCAAGTTCTGGATAAGGTCTTCGAACCTTACATATCACACGAAAAAATTATAGACGCCATAGAAAAAATGGTTGTTAAACTGGAGCACGATATGGCAGATGAAAACCCGCTGTTTCTGGTAATACTCAATGGTGCGTTTATGTTTGCAGGTGATTTGTTTAAAATGCTGCATTTCCCGGCTGAAATTTCTTTTATCAAATTTGTTTCCTACTCCGGAACGCAGACAACGGGCAACGTGCGACAGCTTATTGGTTTGGATGAATCCATCGAAGGACGAACAGTGGTGCTTGTGGAGGATATTGTAGATACTGGAATCAGTATGGAAAAAGTGCTGGAGTATCTAAGTGATAAAAAGGTTAAGGACCTGCGAATTGCCACACTTCTTTTTAAACCCAATTCGTACCAGAAACATTTCAAAATTGACTATATCGGTTTGGAGATCCCCAATGATTTTATCATTGGTTATGGCCTTGATTATAACGGACAAGCCCGTAATCTGAAAGATATTTACAAAATCGTTCAATAACCTAAAACCTAAAAATCATGTTAAATATTGCACTTTTTGGCCCTCCCGGGGCAGGGAAAGGAACCCAGTCGAAGAAGCTCCTTGAAAAATACAACCTGACTTATATCTCCACGGGAGACATGCTTCGGTCAGAAATTGCCGAGGGATCGGATTTGGGAATGAAAGCAAAATCAATTATCGAGCGAGGCGGGCTGGTGGATGACGAACTGGTCATCCAGCTCATTGAGAAAAAAATCAAAACCAATCCTGATTCAAAAGGTATTTTGTTTGACGGATTCCCACGAACAACGGTTCAGGCCTACATACTGGAAGGTCTTATGTTGAAACTAAACACCTCTCTCAACTGCATGATTAGCCTGGAAGCGCCTGAAGAGGAACTGATTAACAGGCTCTTGCTACGCGCCAAGGTTTCGGGACGTTCGGATGACAACCTGGACGTCATTAAAAACCGTTTAAAAGAGTATGAAAGCAAAACAAAGCCCGTTGCGGATTTTTATGCCAAAAAAAACAAGTATTATCCGTTAAACGGTGTTGGAGAAATTGATGAAATTTTTAAAAACATAGTCGATGTGGTCGAACGTACCAAATCAGTTTCACAAACCAATATTGTATTACTTGGAAAACCGGGTGCGGGAAAGGGGACCCAGGGCAACCTGCTGGCCAAAGAATTCGGCCTGGTATATATCTCCACAGGGAAAATGATGCGTCAGGAGATTAAGGAAAATACTGAAATCGGAACGTTAGCCAAACCTTACATGGAAAAAGGAGAGATTGTACCGGATGAGATCCCTATCCAGCTAATAGAACGCAAAATCAATGAAAACCCGGATGCCAATGGTTTTATTTTTAAAGGGTTCCCTCGCACACTTATTCAGGCTTATATCCTTGATGGCCTGCTCCAACGGGTAAATATGTCGGTTTCAGCAATGATCGACATGAAAATATCGACCCTGGATGCCATAAAAAGGCTCTCGGCACGTGGTCGTACAGAAAAGGCACGTTCTTACGATGTTAATACCGAATTGATTGTTAACCGGCTGGAACAATACAAAGAAAAGACTAACCCGGTAATAGATTATTATAAAAACCAGGGAAAATATTTTTCCATCCGCGCAGAAGAAGGAGAAAAAGAGATCTTTAAGAATCTGGAAGAAAAGGTAAAGGCTATTCTTCACGAATCTTATTAACCGGAAAACAAAACATACAGGAACAAAAAAAAGCTGGTATCCAATTGGTCACCAGCTTTTTTTTAAACATTAATTTTTAACTCAGGCTTTATAAAAACCTTTTTCTTCGGCTTCTTTCAAAGCATTAAAAATACCTTTTTTGTTAATGGTTCTGATTCCGGCAGCCGAAACCATCAGGGTAACCCATTTATCGGTTTCAGGAACATAAAACCGTTTGGTTTGAAGGTTCGGATGAAATTTTCTTTTGGTTTTAATATGTGAATGGGAAACATTATTTCCGGTAATCACTTTCTTTCCTGTTATCTGACAAATTCTTGACATGGTTGCTCTTTTTATCGTGTTCAAAAAATGGAGTGCAAAGAACGGAATATTTTTTCAATTTTTCAAATGTTTCTAAAAAAAAATCCTTAACATACCACCCCTTACCTTATTAATTGTATTTCAGTTTTTTATATACTATTTACAGCAATCCGTTTTGACAAAATAATCCTTATTGAAATGTAAAACAAAAATTTTAGCGGTTGCCATACATCTCTTCGTAATAATTTTGATAATT
Organism: Bacteroidales bacterium; assembly: GCA_015488735.1. Taxonomy (GTDB): domain Bacteria; phylum Bacteroidota; class Bacteroidia; order Bacteroidales; family F082; genus Sulfidibacterium. Next base: position 6,932 of record WFNG01000076.1, read on the forward strand.
TCCGGTAGTAACATTGTCGAGCCATGACTGGTTATTCAGATACCAATCCACTGTTTTCTCAATACCTTCTTCAAATTGCAGGCTGGGCTTCCATCCCAATTCACGTTGTAATTTTGAGGAATCAATGGCATAACGTAAATCGTGGCCGGCACGGTCGGTAACGTAAGTAATAAGTTTCTCGGAAGCTCCGGGTTCGCGGCCCAGCTTTTTATCAACCACCTTGCAAAGTACTTTTATCAAATCGATGTTACGCCATTCGTTATGTCCGCCTATATTGAAGGTCTCACCCACGGAGCCCTTATGATAAATCACATCAATAGCAACGGCATGATCAACCACATAGAGCCAGTCGCGAACATTAACGCCTTTTCCGTAAACGGGCAAAGGTTTGTTATGCCTTATATTATTTATAAACAACGGAATAAGCTTTTCGGGAAACTGATTTGGCCCATAATTATTGGAACAATTAGAGATAATAACCGGCAGGCCATATGTATCATGATACGCTCTGACAAAATGGTCAGAACTGGCTTTGGAAGCAGAATACGGACTGTGTGGATCGTAGCAGGTTTCTTCGGTAAAGAAGCCTTCGCCACCCAGTGCTCCGTAAACTTCATCCGTTGACACATGGTAAAAACGTTTTCCTTCAGGCTGGTCTTTCCAAATGGTTCTGGCTGCGTTCAGGAGGTTAACCGTCCCCACCACATTGGTCATGACAAACTCGTTGGGATGGGTGATGGAACGGTCCACATGTGACTCGGCAGCAAGATGGATAACGCCATCAAACTGCTCCTCAAGAAACAGTTTCTGAATAAAAGCATCATCGGTAATATCGCCCAGCACAAAGTGGTAGTTGGACTTTTTGGCCACATCTTTCAGGTTTTCAAGATTTCCGGCATAGGTTAACTTATCCAGGTTATAAATTTCATAATCAGGATATTTGTTAACGAACAGCCGCACCACATGCGAACCAATAAAACCGGCACCTCCGGTGATTAATATTTTCATCTGTTTATAATTTTGCAATTAATAATCCCTATTTTATATTTTATCATCTTTATTTATTCTCAGCGCGGTAAGCTTTTTCCCATTTCCAGGCAGAGGCTACCATTTCGTCCAATCCTTTTTCGGCTTTCCAGCCCAGTTCTTTATTGGAAAATGAGGGATCGGCCCACACCTGGATAATATCGCCTTCGCGCCGACCTACAATTTTGTAATTCAGTTTCTGCCCGGAAACTTTTTCAAAAGCATGAATCACTTCCAAAACCGAATAACCTTTCCCCGTACCCAGGTTAAAAACTTCAAAGGGCTTTTTCATGCTATTCATGATCATGCGGTTCACAGCAATTACGTGTGCTTTAGCCAAATCCACCACATGGATATAATCACGAATCGGAGTTCCATCGGGAGTCGGGTAATCATTACCAAAAACTTTCAGCTGGTCACGAATGCCAATGGCCGTTTGGGTGATAAAAGGAACCAGGTTGTTAGGAACCCCCAGCGGCAGCTCCCCAATTAATGCCGTTTCGTGTGCTCCGATGGGATTGAAATATCTTAGGGCAATCCCTTGAATATCGGATGCTTTAATGGTATCCAGGATAATATCTTCGGATATTTGTTTCGTATTTCCATAAGGCGATTCCGCTTTTTTAATGGGTGCCTTTTCTGAGACAGGTAACTCATCAGGCTGGCCATAAACCGTACAGGAAGAAGAGAATACGATGTTTTGCACGCCGGTTTCGCTCATGCCTTCCAGAATATTCATAAGCGAAACAAGGTTATTCCGGTAATACTTCAGCGGCTTCTCCACCGATTCGCCCACTGCCTTGAAAGCAGCAAAGTGAATTACCCCCTTAATATCGCTGTTTCTTTTGAAAAAGCCGACTGTTTTTTCACGGTCACCGAGATCAAAAACTTCCAACACCGGTTTGATGCCGGTAATTTTTTTAATTTTTTCGACGATTTCAGCACTGGAATTGGAAAGATTATCCACAATAAGTACCTCAAAGCCTTTGTTTTGCAGTTCAACGACCGTATGGGAGCCGATGTACCCGGTTCCACCCGTAACAAGAATTTTCATGATTTAGCTTTTTAAAATGTGAAGTAAAAATACAATGAATTTGGCTTTGTGGCAAGAAAAATAATAGGTTATCATTCACTTCCGCAAACAGGTTACAGTTTTCTTACCTTTCCATTTTCCAGCACATATTTTTCATGGCTTTCGGGACATTCGGCCATGTTATCCGCATCAAAACTGAGGCGATGGCCATACTCGCTCATCCAACCGATTTGCCGGGCAGGATTTCCCACCACCAAGGCATAAGGCAGTACTTCTTTAGTAACAACAGCGCCGGCACCAATAAACGCAAACCGGCCAATATCGTGCCCACAGACAATCGTTGCGTTGGCACCAATGGAAACGCCCCTGCGGACGATGGTCTTGGTATATTGTCCACGTCGGTTCACGTTGCTCCGTGGATTAACCACATTGGTAAAAACCATGGAAGGGCCGAGAAAAACATCGTCTTCACAGATAACACCTGTGTAAATGGAAACATTATTCTGCACTTTTACGTTTCTTCCAAGCACCACATCCGGCGAAACCACTACATTCTGGCCTATATTACAGTTTTCGCCCAGCTTACAACCATTCATGAGGTGCGAAAAATGCCAGATTTTAGTTCCATTCCCAATTTCGCAACCGTCATCAATTACAGCCGTTTCATGGGCAAAATATTCTTTATTCATAGTCATTTGTTTTTTTGTATAAATTCTAAAACTGCACCGGCTATTACTTTTTGAATCTCCATGGTCAATTCTGTATGCATGGGCAAAGATATGACCGATTGGCTCAGTGCTTCCGTTACCGGGAAATCACCTTCACCATAGCGCGCATCACGGTAAGCTTTTTGCAAATGCAACGGTACCGGATAGTAAACCGCTGAGGCAATCTCTTTTTCAGCAAGATATTTCATCAGCGCTTCCCGGTTAACATCATGCAGCACCAGGGTGTATTGGTGAAAGACATGGGAGGTGAAAACTGCTGTTGAAGGGATAGATATATTTTTACAACCGGCGAAAGCTTCATTGTAAAAGGCAGCAGCTCTTTGCCGGGCAGCCGCATAGTCGTCCAGATACCGTAGTTTAACATCCAGAATAGCCGCCTGCAATGTATCAAGACGGGAATTAATACCGACATAATCATGATGATATCTTATTTTCATACCATGATTTGCCAACATCCGCAATCTTTCGGCAAGTGCATCATCATTGGTAAAAACGGCTCCGCCATCGCCAAAAGCCCCCAGATTTTTTGATGGGAAAAAAGAGGTACAGCCAATGGTTCCTATGGTTCCGGCTTTTTGTGTCTTTCCGGTTTTTGGATCTGTAAAATCAGCACCCAAAGCCTGCGCCGTATCTTCAACAACAAACAAATTGTTTTTATCGGCAATTTTCATAATCTGCATCATGTCAGCAGTCTGCCCAAACAAATGCACCGGAATAATGGCTTTTGTCTGTGGTGTAATTGCTCTTTTTACAGCTTCGGGATCGATGTTATACGTATCTGGAAGTACATCCACCAACACAGGCGTCAGTTTCAGTAAAGCAATGACTTCAGCAGTGGCGATAAATGTGAATGAAGTAGTTATCACTTCATCACCTGGTTGCAAGCCGAGCGCCATAAGCGCCAGCTGCAGGGCATCTGTCCCGTTGCCGCATGTAATCACATGATTAACTTGTAAATATTCGGCAAGATGTTTCTGAAACTGTTTCAC
>WFNG01000077.1 GCA_015488735.1 Bacteroidales bacterium
TCAGAAGAATTTCCAAAAATACTTTTCCCTTTCTTTTTTATCACACCGATAACCTGCAATTTACGTCCGAAAATTTTAATACTTCTCTCTATTGCGTCTTCATGCGGGTAAAGATTTTGTGCTATGTCTGATCCTATTATGGCAAGGTTTCGGCCAGCCTGACTTTCGCCTTGTGTAAAATAACGACCTTCCTGCAAATCGAAAGGCATTACCTTATTGTACTCATACGAAACAGCAACAATCGAAGCATCCTCAACAGAGTTGTCGCCATTATAAACATTTCGTGTAACATTAAACATATAAGTGGCGTCTGCAACAGTACTGCTTCTCTTTAAAATTTCTTTCATTTCTTTAACTGTTGGCTGTGGCCGTTGTAAATATTTCCACCATGGCATACCCGAACCCATGGCCCACGGCCATTTCTGGATAAAAAGCACGTTACTCCCCAGCGAATTAATCTGACTTTCAATATTAGATTGCAAGCTGTCGAAAACAGTAAAAACTGAAATAATCGAAAAAATACCAATGGTGATACCAAGCAGCGAAAGAAAGGTTCTTACTTTATTAACAACCAGTGAATTATAAGCAAATAGCAGGCTTTCGTATATGAGTTTCAAAATAACCATTGAATTATTTCTTCTGTTAACAGTATTTAATTTTTCATGTAAAAATATATTTTCAAAATTAATGGAAAATTTCATCTTTTCCTCGTATTTTGCAAAAAGAAAACAAAAAGCAAGGTGTACCATTTAAATATTTAAAAATCAATTGATTGTGAAAAAGATAAAAACAGCTTTGGTATCAGTTTTTAACAAAGATGGACTTCTTCCTGTTTTGAAAAAGCTTTCTGATTTGGGAATTAATCTTTACTCCACCGGCGGGACGTACGATTTTATTACACAAAACGGTTTCAGGGCAAACACTGTGGAATCGCTCACCAACTATCCGGCAATTCTTGGTGGGAGAGTAAAAACATTGCATCCCAAAGTATTTGGCGGTATTCTTGCCCGCCGCGAAAACGAAAATGATTTAGGAGAATTACAACAATATGCCATTCCGGCTTTTGATTTGGTTATCGTAGATTTGTATCCATTTGAAAAAACACTGGCGCAAACGCAGCAACAGCAGGAAATTATTGAGAAAATTGATATCGGCGGAATTTCTCTCATTCGGGCTGCAGCCAAAAATTATCTTGATGTTTTGGTCATTCCGTCAGTGGAAATGTATGATTCCTTGCTCTCACTGCTGGAGAAAAAACACGGAGAAACAGACATTGACGACCGACGCTTTTTTGCTGCTAAGGCTTTTGATGTAAGTTCACATTATGATACCGCTATTTTTAATTGGATGAATCCCGGCAATATTCAGAGCCTGAAAGTTAGCGAACAAAAAGCTAATGTCTTGCGCTATGGCGAAAATCCTCATCAAAAGGGTATTTTTTATGGTTACCCGGAGGATGTTTTTGAACAGCTTCACGGCAAAGCCATTTCACACAACAATCTGCTCGACCTGGATGCTGCAGTTCATCTTATTGATGATTTTGAAGAGACTACTTTTGCTGTAATCAAGCACAACAATGCTTGTGGTTTGGCCTGCCGCGAAAATCTGACACAAGCCTGGGAAGATGCACTGGCTGGCGACCCGGTTTCAGCATTTGGTGGCGTTTTGGTTACAAACCGTACTGTCGATGCTGTTACAGCATCTAAAATCAACAAACTTTTCTTTGAGATTATTCTTGCTCCGGATTACAATTCAGAAGCACTGGAAATTTTAAAATCAAAAAAGAACAGGATTATCCTGAAAAAGAAAGTTTACTCGTTTGCCGGAGAACAATTCCGTTCCATTCTGAACGGCGTTTTGTGGCAGGAACGTGATACAATTACAGAAACCAATGCCAATCTGGAAATAAAAACGAATACAAAACCATCGGCCACCGAAATTGAGGATTTGCTTTTTGCCAATAAAATAGTAAAACACACCAAAAGCAATGCCATTGTCCTTGCCAAAAATAAGCAGTTGCTCGGCTCGGGAACAGGGCAGACTTCGCGGGTAGATGCGTTACAACACGCCATAGAAAAAGCCAATGTGTTTCATCTTTCGCTGGAAGGAGCCGTGATGGCTTCTGATGCTTTTTTCCCTTTTGCCGATTCGGTAGAAATTGCCGATAAAGCAGGCGTAAGGGCCGTTATCCAACCAGGAGGATCTATCCGCGACAAGGATTCTATCGCTTATTGTAACCAGAATAAAATAAGTATGGTTTTCACGGGTATCCGCCATTTTAAACATTAAGTATCTTTGCAAAAGAATTTTAAAAATACAAGCATAAAGGAGAGATAAAATATGGGCCTATTTTCATTTTTAACCAAAGAGATTGCCATCGATTTGGGAACTGCCAACACTGTTATTATTTTCAACGACAAGGTTGTTGTGGACGAACCTTCCATAGTGGCGCTGGAACGAAACACCGGGAAAATTATCGCCGTAGGGAAAAAGGCCATGATGATGCACGGTAAAACGCACGATAACATAAAAACCATCAGGCCTTTGAGAGATGGCGTTATTGCCGACTTCCAGTCTGCTGAATACATGATCCGGGAAATGATAAAAATGATTGGTATTAAAGGCTCTTTATTTCCTCCTGCTTTGAAAATGGTGATTTGTATTCCTTCAGGAATTACTGAAGTAGAAGAACGCGCAGTGAAAGATTCGGCTGAACAGGCCGGAGCCAAAGAGATAAAACTGATACATGAACCTATGGCTGCGGCCATCGGAATAGGAATAGATGTACTGGAGCCTACCGGAAACATGATTATTGACATCGGTGGCGGAACCAGTGAGATTGCAGTAATTGCTCTGGGCGGCATTGTAAACAATACATCTATCCGTATTGCCGGTGATGATTTTAATGCCGATATTGAAGAGTATATGCGTAAGCAACACAACATCAACATTGGCGAACGCACCTCCGAACGTATTAAGATAGAAGTTGGCGCAGCTCTTACCGACCTTGAAAATCCTCCGGATGATTATGCTGTCCACGGTCGCGACATGCTTACGGGAATTCCAAAAGAAATCACGGTAAACTACAAGGAAATAGCCACTTGCCTCGACAAATCCATCTCAAAAGTGGAAGCAGCCGTGCTACATGCTTTGGAAAATACACCTCCCGAATTATCTGCTGATATTTTTCGTACGGGAATTTATCTTGCCGGAGGCGGTTCTCTGTTACGCGGACTTGATAAACGAATACATCAGAAAACACATTTACCCGTCCATGTAGCCGAAGATCCTTTACGTGCCGTAGCCCGTGGAACGGGGATTGCCCTGAAAAACTTTGAGAAATTTACTTTCCTGATAAAGTAAGCTAATTTGTTATTATTGCATGCGTAACCTGCTGACTTTTTTTCGTAAGCATCAGTTTTTCAGTCTGTTTATCATTCTGGAAATCATTTCCGTGGTGATGTTAATGAACAGCTTTTCATATCAGCGTATGCTGAGTTTCAATGCTGCCAGCGATATCAGTGGTGATGTTTTCAACACTTACCACAAAATGACCGATTACTTTGATTTAAAAGAAAAAAACCAGCAACTTCTGGAAGAAAACGGACGTCTTTTTAACATGCTCCTGACCTATACCCTTGCTCCCGACAGTAGTTTTAGTGAAAAAAAAGTTGCCTCCTTTCAATATATACCCGCCATTGTAATTCGTAATACTATGAACCATGTAAACAATTATATTGTCCTAAACAAAGGGAAAAAACAGGGTATTCAAAAAGAAATGGGTGTTTTGTCGAGCAAAGGAATTGCAGGCATTATCATTGGGGTTTCTCAAAATTACTCTTTGGCTATGTCTCTCCTGAATACGCACACCCACATCAGCGCCCGGATTAAGAAAAACCATCAGCTTGTTAATGTGATTTGGGGTAAAAAACAAGGCCGGCAGGGTGAAGTGGTCGATATTTCGGCACATATTCAGCTTAACCGTGGCGATACTATTATTACCAGTGGTAATTCGTTTATCTTTCCTGCAGGAATAAATATTGGTACCATTGGGAATTTTGAGAAAAGCAAAAACCACAACCTGAACAAAGCCGGATTAGATTTTAGTACCGACTTCAACAGCTTGCATTATGTTTACATCATCAAGAGCCTGGACAAAAAAGAACAGATGAAGTTATTGGAGGATGCCAAAAATGAATAATGTTTATCTAAAAAATATCATCCGGTTTGTCCTCCTGATATTGTTTCAGATACTGGTACTGGATACCGTGCAGTTTGGCGGTTATATTATTCCGTATGTTTACCTGTTATTTATTTTGTTGCTGCCTCTCGATACCAACAAAAGTCTGCTGTTATTACTTGCTTTTTTTACCGGTCTGAGTATCGATTTTTTTGAAAATACGCTGGGATTACATGCGGCAGCTGTGGTGTTTATGGCTTTTGCCAGACCCGGAGTAATAAAATTTTATTTTCCAACACTTGAGCATACCAGAGGAGAAGAACCAGGGCTGTCAAAATTAGGAATAGCCGGATTTCTGAAATATTCTTTCACACTTGTTTTCCTTGATCAGTTTCTACTTTCTTTTCTGGAAGTTTTCAGTCTTCAGGATTTTTTACAAACACTTTCTCACGTCTTGATCAACGCATTGTTCACCACGCTGGGCATATTGATCACTGTTATGCTGTTTACCCCGCAGCGCAGTAAAAGGAAACGATAGTCCTGTCCGGCTTATAATCCGGTTTTTAACGCCCTTGGTTTTCCACCTTTACGCCAGTGTTCTTCTATTTTCTCCAGCGGTACATCTTTGGTCTCCGGCAGGAAATAATAGCCCCACACCAATCCCAGAACGCCTATAAAAGCATAAAACCAAAAAGCACCCGCCGGGTTTCCATTGTTAATGGCGTGGGTAACAAAAGTATGGGTGGCTTCATTATATAGCTTTTCGTGCGTTATGATGCCTGCCCCGGATGCCGTAAAAAGCTTCACGATTTTGAAGAAGGTAAAAGCAACAACTCCGTTAAAAAGCCAGTTGGAAAGTGAGCCGATGGAAGAGCCGATTCCCCTGACACGCAGCGGAAAAACTTCGGAAATGATAAGCCATCCCAAAGGCCCGAGGCTGATGGCAAAAAAGGCAATGTAAATCCACACAAAAGCAATGGCCATCCATTTTCCCACATCGCCTAGGGCAGTATGGAAAGCAAAAACCAGTCCCAGGGCAACCAGGGAAAAGATAATACCACTCAACCCGATAAAATACAGCTTTCTTCGCCCCAGCTTGTCAATCATAAACAGCGAAAGGATGGTAAACAGCACATTGACTACCCCCACACTTACCGCAGCCCAAATACCGGCACGGGCACCTTCAAAACCTACAATCATAAAGATTTTCGGGCTGTAATAGATTACCGTGTTAATCCCCACAAACTGCTGAAAGAACATGATGCCCACGGCAATAAATAGCGCGGTGCGCAACCAGGGACGGAAAATCTCTTTTAGTCCGGCACGCTCTTCATACTTCTTTATTTCGTCTTTCATCCGCTGAATAGAATCTTCAACCAATGCAGGTTCTTCAATGCGTTGCAGGATATTCCGGCTTTCGTCTTCACGGCCTTTGCTCATGAGCCAACGTGGCGTCTCAGGAAGGAAAAACATCCCGATTAACAGGATTAATCCGGGAATAACTCCCATATAAAACATGGGACGCCAGGAACTTAACACGTTGTTGTTGGCAAAAGCGAGGTCGCTGAGATAGGAAACCAAAATACCAATGGTTATCAATAGCTGAAACAACGAAACCAGCCGGCCACGCATTTTGGTAGGAGATATTTCGGCAATATACAAAGGCACTGAAAATGAAGAGATACCAATGGCAAGACCGATGAATAAGCGGGCAGCAATCAAAATATGAGGGTTTGGCGCCCATCCCGACCAGGCAGCACCAATGACAAAAACAACTGCTGCTGCAAGTATGGTTTTTTTACGACCGAAGATATCGGACAACCTGCCGGTGAACATGGCGCCAATTACCGCCCCCACAAGCCCTGCGGTGGTGATGTTCTCCACCATGCTGTTGCTGATCTGGAAATCCTGTTGAAAAAAGGGAATGGCTCCAGAAATAACTCCGGTATCAAACCCAAAGAGCAAACCTCCGGTGGCAGCAATAGCTGCAATAACCACCACGAGGTTTTTGTTGTAAGTATCCTGTTTTTTCATGTTGTACAAAGTGTACTTCAAAATGCAATGGACACATTTTTGAATTTCGTTTATAAATCGCTATTCTTTTTGATGTTCCCTGTCCAGCAATTTATCACCTGTTTTTTCGATAATCAGTTTATACCACGCTTCGCCATAGCCGGGTTGTTCCAATTTAGGATTCACATATTTATATCCTTTCGGAACGGGACGTGCAAATTTGATGTTGCCGTCCATGTATTTCATAAACAGGTAATGATACAGGTTTTTCCAGGTTTTAAAGGTCTTGGAAGCCATGCTGTTACTGTATTGTGTCAGGTAGGCTACCGCTTCTTTGGGGTCGGTTTTGTAAAGCAGTCCGGCTCCGGCATCTACAGCCGGGGTGTAGGCAATAAACTGATTTTCAAGTTCTGTCTGCACTTTCACAATATCCGGATGAATGCGATCCCATGCCGTGTAGGCAAAGTTCTCCACCTGATTGAAAATCCAGAATCCTGATGAATCAGACCATTTCATCATACTACCGTTGCCCACTTTAAAGTTCTCAGGAACTTTGGTAATGGAGGCATACATAGGCATATAAACCGTTCCTGAAGCATCGTCCACGCCCCACCAGATAATACCGCCAATGGCATCGGGCAGCCAGCTGCGCGATTGTGCCACAAAGGTAAATCCTGTTTGCTGGGTTGCCGTGGCCCTTTCGTTGATGTACTCTTTTCCATTCACTTTCCAGGTGAGCGGCCGCCAGCGATAAGGGCAATGAAAAGGCCCTGCACCCACATCTTTGCTCATGTCCAGTTCGGTTCCCTCCAGGTGGTTGCGCATAAAATGCATCATATCCTGCAAGGTTACTTTTTTATCTGGTTTTACCCAAAGCGGCATACGATTGGTGGCATACCCGTTTACATTCTTGTCACCATCGGCCAGCCTTTTAGCATGTTCTATTTTCTCGCCGGTAGCATACCCCCAATATTTATTCATCCCCTTTTTTACATCGTTAAACATGGTCCACACGCGGAGTTCACAAAAGCGTGCTCCTTCAAAATCGACCGGGGCATAAGTATCCGAAAAAGAAAAATCCTTGTCAGGCCCTTTGAAAAAACCTTTTTTGCGGGCAAAAGAGATGACATCGGCAGAATATACCGTGTTGACCTCTTTGTTGAAAATCTTGTCTATGTTTTTGGAAGTGATAGAAGTTTTCCCGTTAGCCAGTGGAAAGGTGGTGATACGTGCCTGGTTGGCATGTCCCGAGACATAGCCATCCGGAATACGGCGGGCTACCCACACGGCACCTTTTTCGCCTTTGCCTTTGCCAATCATCTCCAGTATCCAGGCTTCGTTTTTATCAGAAATGGAAAAATCTTCTCCTTCGCTGTAATAACCATATTTGGCTACCAGCGAGGTCATCACTTTAATAGCTTCGCGGGCACTTTTTGAGCGTTGCAGGGCGAGGTATATCAGACTGCCGTAATCCACAATGGCAGAGGGCTGGTGTTGCAGTGAAGCGCGTCCTCCATAAGTTGTTTCGCCAATGGCCACCTGATGCTCATTCATGTTACCAATAACGTTGTAAGTCTGATGTGCTTGTTCTATTTTCCCGAGATATTTTCCCGTATCCCAGTCGTACACATCCATCATGGTACCTTTGGGCCAAATGGCTGCCGGCCAATGATAAAGCTCACCATAAAGCACGTGAGAGTCAGCATTATACGAAATCATGACGGAACCATCGGCAGAGGCGCCTTTGGTGACCAGATAATTGGTGCAGGCATAGCTGTTTCCGGCAAAAAGCAGAAAAGAGAGTACAAAAACCAGTGTAAGTGAGGAGATGTTCTTCTTCATATTTAATGTTTTAGGTGATTTAAAATTTTTGAATGAAGCACAAAAATAAAGAATTTCGGGAAAGAAACACTGTTTATTAATAATGGTATCCGGGTTCTTTTATAAAAGAAAGATGAGCCTCCCGGTATTTCTTCCTTTTAATCTCTTTCCTTAACCCAAGCATTGTCTGGTAAGGCCCTTTTGCCATCGTAAGGTTAACCAGCCATCGCGGGATACTTCCACCGACATCAATAATTAAGGTATAAACCACCCCGACAAAACCATTTTTTTTAGGTATAAACTGCCACTGCGATAAGGCATAAGGAACGCGAACATAATGCGGACTTACCGGAATATACCGAGGTAATGCTTTCCCATCAACTGAGACAATACCCGTGATAGAATCTTGCGAAATTTCCATGGAACTGATAACATCCCGGTCGGTAATTGGCCATGGCGCGTTGGACTGGCCGTAAAGGATATATGAATGTGCGTTTTTCTGTTTAAGGACTATGGCTTTTCTGTTCAGATAAACCCAACTTATTTGGTTGGGAGCATCTGACACCAAGGTTACAAGAGACGATAACGA
>WFNG01000078.1 GCA_015488735.1 Bacteroidales bacterium
TCATCGGTTATGTGAATACCATTCTGCTTTTCCCTGCCTTTTTAACAGCGGACCAGTTTGGTTTAACACGCGTTTTATGGGCTGCCGGAACGATTTTTGCCCAGTTTACCCTGCTGGGAAGCCCCCAGATACTAATCAAATTTTTCCCTGACTTTGGAAAATCGGTACGGGAAAGGGGCGGCTTTTTTGTCCTTATGTTACTGATTCCCCTTCTTGGTTTTGTGGTTTTTTTTATTCTGGTTAACCTTTTTCAAGGACAAATTATCCATTGGTATGCCAATAAAAGCACGCTGTTTGCCGATAACTTTTCCTACCTCTACCTGATTACTTTCTTCTTTATTTATTTTAACATTCTGGAAGCTTATCTCAGGGCACTGCTCAAAACCAGCGTTGCCGCTTTTCTGAGGAACGTTATCTTAAGGGTTATTTGGCTGGTAATCATAATTTTACATTACAGCCATATTATTAGTTTTGAAACTTTTCTATTTTGGTTTGTCAATGCTTATGGTATTATTCTGGTTATCCTGGTCATTTATGCCCTGGCCATACGCAGTCTGCATTTTTCTTTCCGGTTAGATTTTATCCCAAAAAAACAATTAAGATCCATGGCCGTTTTCGGGTTGTTTGTCATACTGGGCGGTAGCGCCACATCCCTGGCTAACTACATTGATGTTTTGATGGTTGGCGGTATGATTAACCTGAAAAGTGTGGCTTTTTATTCGGTAGCTTTCTATCTCGGAACAGTTATTTTATTACCTTACAATGGAACAATCAATATTTTAGTTCCTATTATATCAGAAGCATTTTCAAAAAATAATCTAACAAAAATCAAAGAAATTTATCAGGGAGCTTCCATTAATCTGAGTTTGGTAAGTATGCTGATTTTCCTGGGAATATGGTTAAATGTCGATAATATTTTCAGATTGCTGCCTCCAGCCTATGCTAGCGGAAAATATGTACTGCTTTTCATTGCGCTGGCAAAACTTCTCGGAGCTTCTGTGGGAGTCAGCATTTTCATTTTACAGTACTCGCAATATTTTAAAAGCCTTTTCTTGTTCAACATTATACTTTTGGTTTTCGTGGTCATCACCAATTATTTATTAATCCCTCCACTGGGGATCGTAGGCGCTGCACTCGCTACGTTTCTGGCTCAGTTTCTCGTCTTATCATTAGAGGTAATCTTCGTTTATGTGAAATTGAAAATATTGCCTTTTAAGCCAGCCAACATAAAAATTCTGATACTTGGGGGATTCGTATATCTGGTTGTCTTTTTCATCCCTCAACAGGCTAATATTGCTGTTGATATCATACTGAGGTCTTCCATTATCATTGCCATTTACTTACCCCTGGCTTTTTTCTGGGATGTTTCGAAAGAATATTCAAATCTTACAAAGAAATATCTGAGAATGGCAAATCAACTTTTCAAGTAAATCCATTTCATTCAAAAATCAGTTTCAAAAGCTCATTCAAATCTGCATTCTGCTTTAAAGCGATTTCCTCGCTCCTTTCAATTCCCTTTTGACGGCGTTTTTCGTAAAACTTTTTATCGTTTAATAAATGTAAAATACGATTTTCAATTTCCATAACAGAGTAAGGATTAAAGTAATAAGCTCCTGCCCCACACACTTCATTTACTGCTGAAGTCGAAGCTGCTAATACCGGCGTCCCGTATTGCATAGCTTCTATTGGTGGAATGCCAAATCCTTCCTGAAGGCTTGGATATATAAAACAATAAGCGTTTTTATATGCGCACTGCAAGGTTTCATGCTCCACATAATTCTTAAAAATGAAGCTTTCCGGATTTTTCACCCGAGATATTTTCGCCCCTTTTTGAAACCCCAGTACTAAAACCTTTTTATTTTTTAACAATTTTTTTCCAGCAAGATTATCCAACGCCTGAATAGCTCTGTAGGAATTTTTAAACCATCTTCCTGCACTGATAATTAAAAAGTATTCCCCTGTACCAAGATTCAATTTATTAAATACTTCACAATCTTTGATATTCCGGTTAACATCTATTTCTGGATATGGACTGGCCAGTACATGAATCTGGGAATCTTTTATTTGAGGGTAATTTAATAGTATTGAATATTTTGTATGATTGGAAACTGTTATAATCCGGAGCCTGGGATTATCAATAAAATGTGAAATTCTTCTTTTTTGATTTAGTGAATCATAGTTGGGGGCAAATTTTGAAACGACAATTTGTTTGAACCTTTCAAAGGGTGTTTTTCGATACAGATACCTTGTTTTATCATTTGGCAACTCGATAAACCTTAAATCATGAATAACAATTATTGGCGTAACATCTTCAGGCAACCTTACATTTGTATCGGTTTCATTACCAAAAAACACAACATCAAAATGTATTGATTTAAGTAATTCCTCAAGTTCTTTTGTATTCGAGCACTTATGAAGCACTATATTCTTTGGAAGATTTTCTATTATTGATTTGTTCTCCTCAATTTCAGGGTTATAATAAGCATCGAATGGTTTTCCAATCTCAATAGCTTTTCTAAATACAAAATCCGTGTAGATGGAAGATCCGTTTGCGATATTCTGGGCTGCCGTTAATGCAAAAAGTAGCTTTTTCATTGTTTCTAACTATTTACATAAGCTAAAAGAATCTTCTCGTTTAATTCATCAGGAGCCAGGTTTACAAACCGGAAATTGTATTCGGGACAGTAGCTTTTGAGTAACGGAGGAATATTAAAAAAGTCTTGTCCTGTATGGTAAAGGCTGATTGCCAAAACCGGTTTATATTTCATGATAATTTCTTTTGCACCTTGCAGAGCGTAATATTCCCACCCTTCAATATCCATTTTAATCAACCCTATTTCTTTCTCAACTTCATTCATAAAAGAATCCAGATTTCTGACTTCAATCTTCTCCTCCCCTTCATCAGACATCAAGCTGCTTCCTCCATACGAAGAAATTGATTGTACTTTATTTACATTGCCAATACCAAATTTATATGCCTTAATTCTATCTTGTAATTTATTATTCTCTATCACTTTTAGAAGTACATCATAATTAACCTGTTCCGGTTCAAAACACCATATCGTGGCAGGATTATAACTTAATAATGATATCGCAGTATCTCCCCAATAGGCGCCAATACTTATAAAGAGTTTGTTTTTCAACGACTCCGTGATTTTTTCAGGCAATATTGATATTCCTTGTAAATAATAATAACACGATGGTTCAGGTATACTAGGGATAATATATTTCGTGCCATTTGTTTTCCAGATATAATTTGAGCCCATTCGCTTGAACAATTTCTTTTCAGCCAACTTAATTTTTGCAAGAATGGCACCATCCTGACAAAGATCTTTGTAA
The DNA here is from genome assembly GCA_015488735.1 of Bacteroidales bacterium. GTDB lineage: Bacteria > Bacteroidota > Bacteroidia > Bacteroidales > F082 > Sulfidibacterium. The sequence goes on from WFNG01000078.1 coordinate 3,340, forward strand.
TAAAGCTTTGTGTTAAAACAAGATTTTACCCTGTTTTTGACAAATCTGATAATTTCATTTTGGTCATTTTCCGAAAAGTACTCATCCAAATCAATCGATGCTTTATTTTTTAAACCATATATTAAAAAGTCTAATGAAAAATAAATATTTTTTACACGAAATTCGGTTTTCAGCTTTTTTTGCAGACCTATAAAAGTATAAAAAACATAAAAGGGATTAAAAGCGCTAAAAACAATCTTCCTTAACCAGGGAGGTATTCCGAATTTCAGTTTGGCCAATTTATTTTCCTGATAATTCGTTTTCCCGTTTTTTATTTCCTCTATAATATTCTCCAGGTATATACTGTCTATTATCGCCATGAATTAAAATTATCGTACTGCTTAAACATTATCAAAGTTATCTGTAACTGCTATACAAATATAGGAAAAATTCAACCTGCGATATTGAGGCTTTAAAATTCACACAGGAAGGTTAGCATTATTTTAAGATATTTGCAAATAATAAACCTTAAATAAAAGCATCTTGGGCATCATACAAAAGCAGAGCATTTCAGGAACCATTTATTCCTATCTTGGTGTGTTGTTGGGATTTATTACCACAGGATGGCTTTTCCCACGTTTTTTATCTACCCAGGAAGTAGGGTTATTGCGGATTCTGGTTTCCTATTCTGTACTTTTTGCCCAGTTTGCCAGCCTGGGCATCAACTCTGTCAGTGTCAAACTTTTTCCTTATTTTAGGGATCCGGCAAAAAAAAATCACGGATATCTCGGACTCACGCTGCTGGTTGGCTTTGTGGGCCTCCTACTGTCAACGGGTATCTATTTGCTTTTGAAGCCCATGTTTGTAGCAAATGCTGCCGGTAAGTCATCGTTATTTATTCATTACTTTTATTATGTTGTCCCTCTGATTCTGTTCACGCTGTTGTTTAGCCTTTTCGACACTTATTACCGGGTAATGTACAACGCTGTTAAAGGAATTGTTTACAAAGAAGTAGTACAACGCTTACTCATATTAGCAGCCATATTGCTCTACTTCTTCAAAATTATCGATTTTCAATGGTTGGTAATCCTTTATGTATTGGCATTTATCTCGCCATCATTATTCTTGATGGGTACGCTCATCAGAGACAAAATGTTTTTCGTAAAACCCGATCTAAACTTTATTGATAAAAACCTGGCCCGCGAAATGTTCAACGTGGCTTTTTTTGGCATTCTGGCCAGTTTCTCAGGGGTATTGGTTCTCAATATTGACGTCATAATGGTGAACCAGTATCTTGGGTTGGCAGCAGCAGGAATTTACACTATCGCCTTTTTCTTTGGCACGCTTATATTGGTTCCATCGCGTACCATGGGAAAAATAAGCTCGGTAATTATTGCCGATGCCTGGAAAGTTGACGACCGTAAAACCATTATGGATATTTACCGAAAAAGCTCCATTAGCCTGAGTATCATTGGCTTTCTCCTTTTTATCGGCGTTTGGGGTAATCTCGATAATATTTTTCACATTGTTGGAAAAGATTACACGGCAGGAAAATATGTTATCCTGTTTATCGGGCTGGCCAATTTGTCCGATTTATTTATGGGAGTCAGTGCCCATGTCATTTTAAACTCAAAGTATTTCCGGTGGCTGTCGTACCTGCTATTTATTTTTGCTTTTCTACTGATTGTCACCAACATGCTATTGATTCCCCGTTTTGGTATAACGGGTGCAGCACTCGCTTCTCTTATTTCAAAATATATTTATAACGGTCTTAAATTCATATTCCTATACAAGAAATACAAATTTCAGCCTTTCAGTTTTAAACATATCGAAATTATCATCTTTGCCTTTGTGGCATGGTATCTTTCCACGCTTATTCCTGTATTGAATCATTTTATTTTCGATCTGGTTGTACGCAGTCTTTTTATCAGCATAGTTTTTTTGGTGCCGGTCTATTTTTTCAAAGTATCGGAAGACATCAACCGAAAAGCAGAGCAGATTCTTCGTATGGTATTCCAACGTAAATAATCATTCTGCCAAAAGTCTGTGTAACTACGAAATAATTCCTAATTTTGCCTGATTTTTTGAATCTACTTGATTATGCTCAAACCATTAAAAATTTGCCTTGTGGGCAGTGGAGCTATTTCTACAGCTTTTGCTCAGGTTCTTGGAGAAAATGACAGAAACACTGTTGATATTTTATCCATCGAGGAAGATGTCATTTATTCCATAAACCACGACCATATCAACCACAGGTATTTTCCTACTATAAAGTTGAATGAGAATGTACGGGCAACGGCAGACAAGAGTATCCTGAAAGAATCGGATGTTATTTTCTTCGGGATTCCTTCCACAGCCATTATTCAGTATGTAGCAGAAAACAAAGCACTTCTTAATCCTGACGCACTAGTAGTTAATCTGGCAAAAGGCTTCGGGACACAAAGCAACACTATTCCACAATGCCTAGAAAAAGAAATCAATCAGCCCATTATCAGCCTGAAAGGGCCTTCGTTTGCACGCGAGATCATGAACCTGATTCCCACAGGGATGACAGTGGCATCAAAAAACAGCAAGTATTTTGATTTCTTCAAAGAACTTTTTGAAAGCACCAATATTTTTCTGGATTTCACCAACGACGTTGTGGGGGTGGAACTCTCCAGTATTCTGAAAAACATTTATGCCATTATCATCGGAATTGTTGATGCACACTATGATTCCCCGAACCTCCGGTCACTGGTTCTAACACGTTCCATAAACGAGATGCGTTATTTGCTTTCACGTTTTGGCGGAAAGGAGAAAACCATTTTTAACTATTGTGGTTTTGGTGATTTCAGTCTCACGGCACTCAACGATATGAGCCGCAACCGTACGCTGGGGCTACTGATTGGAAAAGGCTTTTTTACCGAATATATCTCGGAAAAAGTAGTATTGGAAGGGAAAATTGCTGCCAATATGTTTGTGGAAAAGATAGCCACCAAACGAAACATTCGCACACAAGACCTCATGATGAAAGAACTGTATCGCGTTTTCAACGAAAAGGATTATGATATTTCCAATTTTGTAAAAAATATCCTGGCTGCCAAACCCATCAGGGAAGATCTGTTTACCTGGTTTTAACAATCCGAATTCGGTATAAAAATCACGTCGAGCCCGAGGTCTTAGCTTTCCTTTTTCTTGCCTGCATTTCAATTTCATCCAACACCTGTGCAATACGGTAAGTCAGATTTTTTCGCTCGTATTGTTCCACGTTCTCGCATTCAACTTTCTTTTCAGGATTCATAAAATCCTTAAACAACCGCAGAATCTCTTCTTTCAATCGCGTTGTTTCATCAAAGCCGAACACCGTACCACAATGCGTATTGCGTATAATAGTTGCTGCATCACCGTCTGGCGGGCCAATACAAACTACCGGACGCCTGGAAGCCAGGTATTCAAAAAGTTTACCTGTTAATATTAGTTTTGCATTGGGCGTATTATTCACCAGCAACAGCAACACTGCCGCTTTTTGCTGCTCGGCGATAACCTGCTCATGTGGAATGTAATCTATCCGAATTAAGTGCTTATCCATTCCATATTTTCTCAGGGAGTCAATCGCACTGATATCAATTTTCCCAACATTTCTTATTTCAAGCTTTTGTGCAAACAGCTGATTTTCGGAACACAAATCTTTCAGAACCTTCCATAAGTTCTCCGAATTGCGGGTTTTGGTGAGCGAGCCGATATGAGCAATACTGAACATCTCTCTGTTAACGTAGGAAACATCAATTCCTTTTCTGTCAGCCTCATCATATCCGTTGGGGACGACATGAATCTTCCGTGGAACAATAGAAACAAATTCCCGCTCCATCCCCGGGCTCACTACCGTAAGCGCATCAGCAGAAGTAAGCACCTGCTTTTCCAAATGATGATGAATCTTATCAGCACGTCGGCTTAGTTTTAAGTCATGATAATAATCAATATTAGTCCATGGATCTCGAAAATCTGCCAGCCAGGGAATTCCAAAACGCTCCTTCAGCTGCATTCCTATCAGGTGTGCACTGTGTGGCGGCCCGGTGGTAACTATGGCATCCACATCTCTGTCGGCTATATATTTGGAAAGAAGTTTAACAGAAGGCTTAATCCAAAACCTCCGGGCATCGGGAATAAAGAGATTTCCCCTAATCCAAATGGAGATATCCTCTAAAAAATTTATTTTACTCTTCTTTTCTGTAAGGAAAGCAGTCTGTATCTTATCCTCTTTCTTTCTTCCGGTAAACTTTTTATAAAAAGAATAGGGTTCCAGGATTCGGTTTTTAATTATTTCCAAGCCAGCAGGAATTTCTTTCATAAGAGACATATCCACCGATGGCATTTCAGGATTAGAAGGTGTAAAAACAATCGGTTCCCAACCAAAATTACGAATATACTTGACAAACTTTAGCCATCGCTGAACGCCTCCCCCACCACTCGGAGGCCAGTAATAGGTAATTATCAGAACTCTTCTCATTACAGCGGCCAATTTATTTTTTACCTTTAGATAAAGCGTCTTTTACAATATAAAATATAAACCAGCCCAGCAAAAGCAACAAAACAATAGAGGATATCAGGGATACAGGCTCTCCAACACGCCAGACTTTAGGTTTAAATTTAAAAATAATTGTATGCTTTCCGGAGGGCACTACCATAGCCCGTAACAGATAATCAGCCCGGAAATAAGGCATCTGTTTCCCATCCACGAACGCTTCCCATCCTTTGGGATAGTATATCTCGGAAAAAACAACCAGCTGTTGTGCCTTAGAATGAAAATCGTACACCAACCGATTGGGAGCATAGCTCAACAATTTTACTCCGGCAGAGGCATCCAGCGGGAATCGTTTACCTTTCAATAAGTTACTAAATTGTTTCAAAACCACGGCTTCACTACGAAGATCTGTTTTACCTAAGGCAGAAATGGCTTCATCGGGAGTGTTTACCATTTTAACCGACTGCACCAGCCAGGCATTTCCAAAAGCATGGGTATTCAAAACAGGCTCTGCTTTTGGATTATAAATAATATATTTGGTATTTAGCATATCGAGTACCTGCTCTCTTTGCAAAGCAGCTTCAACCTTTTCAGGCGTAGGTTTAGAAGCGAAAGTCTTTCGCAAGTCATTTATTTCAGTCATCAGATATTCATCTATAATATCCTGATAACGCTGCAACTTGGCGCCATGATAACCGCCAATAGATTCGTGATAATAGGAAGTACTGGATTCGTTAAATACATTTTTGGTAATATCCAGTACACGATAATCGGGAGTTTTATCCCGAAAAATATAACGGTCGGCAATGGTTTTATGAAATGGTTCTTCAGCTTTACGGGCAATCTCAAAACTACTGTTATTCAAATATCTTCTGTCAACACCAGCCATATCGATAAGAATAAGTACACCGAGAAGGGTTATAAACCAGCCCTTTTTTAGTTTTTCGATGGCATAAAGATAAATCAGCAGTGCTGCAATGAGAATAAAAACCAGACTTCGCAGCACATCGGCTCGAAAAATAGCAACACGGACATCTCTCAGGCTGTTAGTGAAAACAGCGACTTCTCCCGCATTATTATTCAACCGCAATTGGGCAAACTGTTTCAGTTCATATTTGCTGAAAAAAGTAAAAAAACTATCGGGAAACAGATAAAACAAAACACTGATACCAGCAGTCAGCGCCAATGAGATATAAAATGCCTTCTTCTTTTTTAGTAGTAATTTCGGCTCATTCAGAATTTTGTTCAGTGCCAACACGCCCAGTAGCGGAATGGTTAATTCTGCAATAACCAAAATCATGGAAACCGCTCGGAATTTGTTATACCCGGGAAGATAGTCGATGAGCCAGTTGGTAAGAATTGGAAAATTTTTACCAAGGGCAAAAAGTATGGATACCAGGGTAGCAGCAAACAAAGCCCACTTCAATTTATCATCGAGGATAAACATACCAAGCACAAACAGAAATACCATAATGGCGCCCACATAAACCGGACCCGAGGTACCCGGCTGATTGCCCCAATAGGCGTTTTGTTGGGCAATAATTTTCCGGAACCGGGGATTGGCTTTATCAAGCGCCTTGTTCTCATATCCGATGTACCCCGAAGCACCACCTTTTACATCCGGGATCATCAACGACCAGGTCTCACCAATTCCATAACTCCAGGCAGTAATATAATCGCGGTTTAAACCACCGGATTTGTTCTCTTTTTCTTTGGACAAAACAGGTTTGCCACGCATGGTATATTTGCCATATTGCCAGGTTCCCCAAAGAGGTGTAATATTAATAGCTACCGCTATTCCTGCAGCACCCACCAGCACAAGAGTGGCTTTCCAAAAGTAGGCCATTTCTTTTTCTTTCCACGATTTTATCAATTGATAAATACCATAAATCACCACAAGTATCAACAGATAATAAGTAATCTGTAAATGACCTGCTATGATTTCCAATGTCAGTGCCACGGCAGTCAGCAAACCACCTTTCCAAAGCTTACCCCTGAAAGTAAGAATAATACCCGCAA
>WFNG01000079.1 GCA_015488735.1 Bacteroidales bacterium
CGCCAGGATTTGCACAAACCATTACAAAATCCAAAATAAATCCTTATCAACGGCTTGATCAGGTACTATCTCCGTTTGAAGACATGACAGAATATGCATTGGGTTACAATACCTCAGGAGTAACCGAAGCATTAAACAGAATCAACAAGGTAGATAAAGAACTTATCTTCAAATATAACCTAACGGATTATCAAACATTTTCTCAAAAGTTAGTTACTTTGAAGAAAGCAGTAGCATCACACAATTACAAAAAAGTAGCATTGGAATCAGCAGCCTTGTTTAAATTTAATATGACCCATTTTATTTATGCTTCCCATTTAACCAGACAGCTACATTTAGAGCACATGGATTATATGGGATATCAGGTTTTGGCTTTGCTTAAACAGGATAATGTAGATTGGAATGCGGTATCAAATGCGGCTGCAATTGGCCAACAAAACTGGCTTATACTGCGTACACAGGTAAAAGATTATAACTTAAAAGATTCTTTTAATCAACTATTTAAAGGAATGCAATTAAGCATAAAGCAGAAAAATGCCGGTATGGCAACTATCCTGGGAAAACTGGATTTAAGCCTGGTGGATGTATTAGAGTCCTCTTTCAAATAATAACGATAATAGACCTTGTGAATCGGCAACTTTCCGATTCACAAGGGTTTGTTGTACTAACCAGCGTTATTTTTTAAGTCACCTGCCATTACCCGCAAAACATCCAACGATTTTATTTTTCCCAACTCGGGGAGATGAAGCTGGTAAAATGCCAGAAGGCTGTCCAGCACCAGTCGTCTTTCTCTGGTGTTAATTTGTATTGTTTTTAAGTTCTCAACAGAAGATTGCATCAGCACAGAAAGTTTTTGTGCCGCAATACCTTCCGTAAAATAGGGATGTACGGGCTCTCTTTCAAGAAATTGGCCTTCCTGCATATCGAATATCTTAATATTTTCCGGTGACCGTACCGGGCTTGTGGGATAGAAACCTAAAAAACGACTGAGTTGTACGAGAAAAAACAAATGGAAATTCATAAAATATTTTTCTTCCAGGTCAAACCAGATAAGGCTGTGGTAAATCCATGAAAAAAATGCTTTGTTGGGAAGTTCTTCACGAACACATTTGTAAAGTATTTCATCAAGAAAAAGCAATATACTCTGCTTTTGGGCTGAAAATGGAATGTCATGCCAGGGATAATCTACCCGTATTTCTTTAATATGATGCAGGTTTTGGTTGGGTTTATGATAAACCTCCATATCCAGCAAGGTTAAAGGCTCAAAAAATGAAGGTTTCAATTTCGCTTTTCTGCTACGTACCCCTTTTACCATGTAAGATTGTAAGCCTAGCATTTCGGTAAAAATCTTAACAACGAGAGATGAATCCCCATATTTAACCGACTGAAAAACAATCCCTTTTGTTTGAATAATCATAAAGCAAAAAGATTGTTAGTGAATAACCAGAATTTTGGTGACAAGGCTTTTTGTCCCATCACGATTAGTGACAAAAACAAGATAAACACCGGTGGAAACATGCACGTGGTTAAATGTGTATCCGTTCCACACAGCCTGACCACCTTCGGCTTTGGTTTCAAAAACCAGATTGCCATAGCTATCGGTTATTTTAACAGAAGCATTGGTAACCAATCCTTTAACTGCAATCATGCCGGTATAATTCTCACGCACCGGATTGGGATAAGCATAAACATTTGAATAGGTCGTATTGCCGGGCGTTGCTGTACCCCGATAAGAAATCAAACCTTTGTCGGTTCCTATAAAAACTTCACCGTTTTTGTCGATGGTTATGCCTGTAATATGATTGGAAAGCAACGGACTGTTTTCGGTAGTAAAATGATGAATTTCTTTTAATCCGTCAGGCGAAAACAGAAAAACTCCTGCACGCTGCGTTCCCACCCATTTTCGGTTACCGCCATCTACGGCAATGGCCGTAACAGTTTCTGTAACAAGTAAAATGTCAGCAAGACCGGTACCATCGTTTCGTGGTACCAGAATCTGCTGTGCGTCAAAATCTGCACCCGGAGTAAAAATATTTTCCGGTGAATAAAACACATTAATCCCTTTGTCTGTTCCCACCCAAACCTGGCCATTGTTGTCTGTGGCAAACGAATAAACCGTGCTTCCCTGAATATTTCCGTTGCCACGGGAAGAATTCAGCACTTTCACACGGTCATCGGATGGATTATCCACCGTACCGTTGTCATTATAAATGATAACCATCCCGTTGTTTCGCTTTTTTATCCATATATTGTTGTTCTTATCCACCATAAGGCTACCCACATCGATACTGCTGAGATTGGCACCAAGGTTAAAAGATTTCCAGCTGCCATCGTTTTTCAATACCGACAACAATTTTGGCGCACTGGCGTTGGCCACCCATAAATTATGATGACTATCAAAGTCAAGTCCGCTTACATAGACTAAGTCAGGATTACTTACCGTAGGTTGCAGACTACTGTTATTTTTTGAAAAGATATCAGATAGTTTGCCGTTTTGAAACTTCAGGACACCTGCTTTAAACGTACCAACATAAGCTATTTCAGGATTGTTGGGGTCTATTTTTACACAAACCGGATCGGTAATACTATCGAAAGCAGGCGTATTGTTGTTATCAAAGGTTTTCCACAATCCATCCTGAAACATAAAAACGCCATCATGTATGTACGATTTGCTCCAGTTTGACTGATACCCGCCGGGAACAACCCAAACAGTTTCGCCACGCGAATCCAAACCAAAAACATGGGTACTTTTAGGTCCGTTTGGTTGAATAAGCTCCTGGTTATTATTTTGTGTTTGGGTTTTCAGCAAACCTTGGTTTTTTGTACCAATCCACACATAACCTTTAACATCACCACGGGCTGCAAGTGGTTCAATACCATTAATATTAGCTTTGTTTACATAAAAAATTCTGTTACCGGAAGCATCAAAACCGTCCACCCAATAGCGGTTAACCAGCAGTAAAGCATTTCCATCAGCATTTAGTTGAAAATGGTGGCTGTGATTTGTGGGTAAAAAATAGTTCCACTGATGGCCGTCAAAAACATAAAGTGTATCACCATCGAAATTTTCCGAAGCATAATTAGCATAAACTTTGCCGTTAAAAGCAGTAACGATATTATATTTCTGTTGCGGAACGGGTAACCGTGTATCCAAATGCCACTGTTGATAATCAGCCGGATTGGTGGCATTCAGACTACTGTAATAGATACCTTTGGCTGTGGCAGCAAACATTGCCGTGTCGTCAGCAGTTATGTCCAGTACATTAAGAGCACTACCATCGGCACCAATGTAATAAGTATCTTTAATTTCATGCTTTTTCATGTCGAGAACTACAATTCCAAAACTGCATGACAAGTAAGCAAAATTACCTCTGAAATAAATATTGTTAATGGTTTTTACACCGAGCATGTATTTGTTAAAAATATCCGGAATATTGGTTACATCTCCTTTGTTATCAACCAAATCAATGTTGGCATCGCTATAGGCTACCAAAAGCTGCGCGAATTTTTTATCATAACCTATTTTGTTTATTCCTAAGTCGTGTAAGCCTTTTACCTTATCAAAAATAGAAATTTTATCATCCTGCAGGCGGAAGGTAAACAAAGAATATGGCGTGGCAGCATAAATCAATCCCGGCGTTACAGCAACATCTATCACTGTGCCATAAGGCAAATGGGTACGCCACTGTCCAATGGCTGGTTGTGCCTGATTAACAGCAGGAAAAAGAAAAAGGAAAGAAAAAAGAAAATATTTTTTCATAAAAAGCTAACGTAATTTTAATGTAATTATTTGAAATTTATAATCTTAATCCATAACGTTATCTAAAGTTTTATAATCAATCGTAGGTCAAGAATTTAAAGGGAACAACAACCGTTTTATATTATTTTCGGTAAACCTTCACAATAAATACCAATTGTTTAAAACCAAAAGCTTGTTATACCCGTAAAACTATTGTCCTATGGTTTTTCCTTTCAGTCTCCGTGTGCTTTTCTGCAAGTTATACCGATTATCTTTTATCACTTTCAGTATTGCTTTGCTGCTTTTGGGTTCTATATAATAAATCAACGTATCATATTTCACTTTTCCATAACCTTGTTCCCATTTGCTGGCAGAAATCTGGTATTCGTTACCACTGTTTTTCACAAAGCGTAAAAACCGGTTTTTACCATTTTCAAAAGCAACATTAATATAGTTATGTCCTTCGCTAACAGCTACACCCGGCGTTTTTTTTGGGATAATAATAGTTTCTACATACTGACCGTTTTCAAAATTGATTTTACCCCGTGCTACTTTGGTATCGGCATAACTCAGGTTACGGCGAAGAATAATTTTCCGGGAGTTGTAAAACTGAATTTTGTCAATACTGAGGTAGTTTTTGTTCAGATTGTTTCGCATACCCTGACTAAAGTAAATCATCTGCGAGCAGGAAGAAAACATCATAAAAAGAAAAAAACCAAAAAGGGGCCAGTATATTTTTTTCATAATCAAATGATTTTTAGTTTTTTAGATATTTCAAGCATACGTTCTATCGGTTTACGTGCCTGTTCCATAAGCTGTTCGTCCATGGTAATTTCAGGCGATTCGTTTTTCAAAGCCAAATATAGCTTTTCCATGGAATTGAGTTTCATATAAGGACAATCATTGCAGGAACATGTTTCGTCGGAAGGTGCGATAATAAATTCCTTGTCGGGCGACTGCAAATACATCTGATGCAAAATACCGGTTTCTGTAGCCACAATAAACTTTTTTGCCGGATCATTTTTGGTGAATTTTAACAATCCTGTGGTAGAACCTACAAAATCAGCTATTTCCAATATTTGTTGTTTACATTCAGGATGTGCCACAATTTTAGCATCCGGATTTTCTTCCTTTAATTTTATAATGGCTTCCACTGTCAGCATATCATGCACCTCGCAACTGCCATCCCATAATACCATGTTACGTCCGGTAACACTGTTTACATAACCACCAAGGTTACGGTCGGGGGCAAAGATAATTTTCTGATCTTTGGGAAAAGATTCTACAAGTTTCACAGCATTACCGGAAGTACAAATAACATCTGACAGTGTTTTGATAGCCGCTGTGGTATTGATATATGAAATAACAATATGGTCGGGATACCGGGCTTTAAAAGCAGCAAAATCATCGTAAGGGCAGGCATCGGCCAGCGAGCATCCAGCATTCATGTCAGGCAGCAGAACTTTAGTACCAGGATTGATAATTTTGGCTACCTCAGCCATAAAATGCACACCAGCGAAAACAATAATGTCCACTTTGGCTTCGGCTGCTTTTTGTGCCAACCCCAAGCTATCACCCACATAATCTGCAATATCCTGAATCTCATCTATTTGATAATAATGAGCCAAAATCAGCGCATTTTTTTCTTTTTTAAGCCGGTTTATTTCTTTTTTATAATTCATCTTTTACTTTTTAACTATTTACTCTTTATTAAGAAATTTTAATTTCAAATCTTATTATTTATTATATGCCTGTTAGCTTTGGTGATTAAAAAGTATCTGTAAATTTGGAATTGTCGATAACAGGTATTTATGAACATTCAATGGACAAATTATCATCATTTAATTTATTTTTAATCAACAATAAACACTAGTTATTAACAGGTTGTTGATAGTTTACAAATTTCATAAAAAATACTATAGCTTATCCACAATAGATGTTAATAAACCCGTAAAACATTTTCATAAGAATCTGGTTTCGGGCGTAACCTTTCCATATTCGATTTTTCGATGTTCATAACCTGCGATTTTTCATTTTTTATTCAACAAAATTACGCAGATATTAACAATGATGTTTAATAAATTTTAAAAATTTGGAAATGAACCTTTTGAAAGTTTAAAGACTATTTATCAAAAAATTAAAGGTGTTCGTTATCAACTCTTTTAGTATAACTGATATTTTTGAGTAATTTTGTCAGGAAAATGTTATGAACAATGAATGAAAAAAAGCAAACTTTGGCACTGGCATCTGATCATGGTGGTTATTGGATGAAAGATTTTATCGCGTTTAAGCTGCGCGATGCAGGTTATGAAGTAAAAGATTTTGGTAATAACTCCGGTGAAAGTGTTGATTACCCGGATTTTATTCATCCTCTTGCACATGCTATCGACGAAGGAAAATTTGAAAGGGGAATTATCGTATGTGGAAGTGGCAACGGTGCACAAATAACGGCAAACAAATATCTTAATGTACGGGCTGGTTTATGTTGGAATTTAGAACAGACTAAGTTGATTCGTATGCATAATAACGCCAACGTTATGTCGCTTCCCGGAAGGTATGTTACTTTTGACGAAGCCTGGAAAATGGTGGAAGTTTTTTTAAACACTGCGTTTGCCGGTGGCAGGCACGAACGACGGGTAGAAAAAATCAGGCAAATCATTAAATAAGGAAACAGTAGTGAAAAGTTCAGTGGAAAAAAAGACGTTTCTAAAAAAGGCCGAAAAAATTGCTTTTGACAAGGTACATCGTGAAAAGATAAAATTTAATATTTCGCGTTACGACAAAGCTGTGGCCAAAGGAAAAGCTATTTATTCCAATCTTGACCTGGCTCGCGACAGAGCGGGTTACATAAAATATAAGGTGGTTAACGAACTGGAGAAATATCTGATAGCCTTTGAAGATAATTTCACCAGAAACGGAGGTAAAGTTATCTGGGCTGCCGATGCACGTGAGGCCGTAAATGCAATTTTGCAGATTGCCAGAAACAATAAGGTTAAAAAGGTGGTAAAATCAAAATCAATGACGACCGAAGAACTTGATTTGAACAAATTTTTAAATCAGGCAAACATAGAATCGGTTGAAACTGATCTTGGTGAATTTATTGTGCAGCAGGCTGGTCAGCGACCTTATCATATTGTTACACCAGCTATGCACATGTCCAAAGAAGATGTGGCCGAATTGTACCATAAAAAATTCGATACCGATGAGCACATGTCTCCGGAAGAGTTAACACTTTATACACGTAAACTACTGAGAGATAAGTTTATCCATGCCGATATGGGAATAAGCGGTGCCAATTTTCTGATTGCCGATACGGGAGGCGTAGCGGTTACCGAAAATGAAGGAAATGCCATGCTTTCCATGTCATTTCCTAAAATTCATATTGCTATTGCCGGAATCGAAAAACTTATTCCGAGACTAGAAGATCTGGACCTTTTTTGGCCGTTGCTGGCTACACATGGCACAGGACAGAATATGACTGTTTATAACTCCATTATCAGTGGTCCAAAAAAAGGAGATGAAAAAGATGGACCGGAAGAAATGTATGTTATTTTACTGGACAACGGGCGGACAAATTTATTGGCTAAAGAACGCCAACGCCAGGCCCTGTCGTGTATCCGGTGCGGTGCCTGCCTGAATGCCTGTCCTGTTTATAAAAACATTGGTGGGCACACTTACGACACCACTTATAGCGGCCCCATTGGTGCTGTCATCACGCCTTATCTAAAAGGACTGAAGGAATACAACCACCTGAGTTTTGCCTCTTCCCTTTGCGGAAAATGTACAGAAGTTTGTCCCGTGAAAATTCCCATTCACCAATTGTTGCTCGTGAACCGTGATGATGCCGTAAAAAATGGGTTTTATACTTATTTTGACAAAGAGAGCATTAAAATCTCTACTAAATTTCTGTTATCCAGAAAATTGCTGGATATGACCGGTGGAAAAATGAAAAATTTTGGTGCCGGTATGTTTGTAGAAAAAGTATGGGGTCCGCGTCGCGAGCTGCCCAAATTTGCCGAGAAATCATTCAGCAAACAGTGGAAAGAAAAATACGGAGAAGAGAAGAAGGAATAATAGATATAATTCAATGATTTAAAGTGTGTTACTGAAAGTAAAACACCCGGAACTTTAAATACTTTCAATTATAAAATCCAACGGAAACATCTTTTATAATGAATTTACTTTTATGCGGGTTCCAGATATACACTTTTAAAACATCTCCCTCTTTCATTTTTGGAATATGCCTCACATAAAACAGGTTGTTCCACCGGTTTGTCCTTTCAATTTGTTTTTCGATTTTGTTTGCGCTCCATTTCTTTTTTATTTCACTGACAATGAAAGCATCAGGGTAATTTCGGGTAAATATTCTGGCCCTGATAAACAAGGTGCCTTCTTTGATTTTATTGTTTTTTTGGACCAGCACTGCCAACGGGAGAAACAGTCTGCCCGGATCCACTGTGGCATAATTTTTATTTGAATCTGTGTTGAGCGCGTCATGTGGGTTATTGCCTTTTTCAAAATACTTTTTAACACTGAAATATTTGGTCTTTTTACCAAAGAAGGAGGTATAATACTGTAATGTGGAGATATTTTTGTTTTTACGGGTGAAATTGACAACGATAAGAATGAATAGCAAAGATATAATGATGGCAGGAACGACCAGATATTTTTTGGATTTATCATCTTTGTCGAACAAACGGTGTCCCAATAAAAATAAAACCAGTGAAATGAAAAGAATGTTGGAAGCGATGTACAGCCAAAAAATTTTATTGTTTTTGTACCGATACAAAACAGTGTGTTTTCCTTTTGGTAAAAACAGGGTCCGGTAGTTAAAATTTGATGTGTACAGGTGCACCTGTTTATTATCAATAAAGGATTTCCAGCCTGGGAAATTTGTTTGCAGCAGGGTTAAAAACTGGTCATTTTGGGTACGGGTTGTGATAACTACCTCATTGGGTGTAAACTTTTTTATTCGGATAATATCGCTAGTGTCTGTTTTCACCTTCTTACGGGATAAAATTTTAAAATCCCGATCGGAAACGAATAAATATTTTGAATCATTGATAGTTATTGATTTATCTGAGAATTCGGACAAAGGGATAACCGTGTCAGAAAAATAGAACAGGTGATTGTTTAAAGTAGCATCCTTCAGGTTTTGATAATGGTCGATCTTGTTGTACGTATTCAGTTTGAATGAGGAGAATCCCGTAAAAGATATTTGCTTTGTAAAAATGTAGGTATTTCGCCAGAACGGATTGAAAAAAGCATTTTGCAGATTGTTGAATATAATTTTGTCATTCACCGGGATGGGAAAACCTTTGGGGCTGAGGTTTATGCTTGTTTGCAATTCTTTAGGTGTATATTTTGTATCAACGGCCGTGGTATACATATTAAGCTGTGCGGCCAGCAAAAGGTCGCCGGCAAGCAGCACCACAATGACCGCAACGGGCCGCTTTATTTTTTTGTAAAAGAGAAGGATTATAATGATGCCGGAAAGAATCACTACATCAGCAACAGATTGAATAAAAACACTTTGGAAGAATGTTACATGTTGAAAAGATTTAACAAGGCTTTGGAAATGCAGGAATGGCTGCAGGGAATAGGGTGAAAGTTTATGCAGGGAATAAAAAATAAGGAAAACATAGAGGGCCAGAAAAACAGACACAGCCGGAATAACTTTTTTCCGTTCTGATGCCACATTCTTTTCGAAATATGCAAAATATCCGGAGGCAATGAGTATAAAGGCCAGTATTCCGAAGATACTTAAATAAGAGGCGTATTTGAATGAATTCATTAATGGCACATATTCCCACATCCATTTCATAACAGGCAAATAATTGAAAGACATGGAAAAAACCAAGACACCAAAGAATAGGATAATATATTCTAAAAATGAGTGTTTCCTGAACAATGAAATGAAGAAAAACAGTAACATAACCATACCGAAATAATAGTTAATCAACGAAACATCGGCGTGATGAAAGAAATTCGTTTTTGTAATGGTAGAAAAAGGCACAAGGAACGAAAACAAAGCCGTTAAAGGTTGTCCCAGCGTCAACGTTTTATGCAGGCCGATACCAGAAGCCAGACGTGACACCAGGGGGAATATTTCCCCTGTTGAAACAATTAACGGCAGGGTTAAAAGAATGAGGATAACAGCAAAAATCAGGTTGAATTTTAATATGCGCAGGATTTCGGTGCGCTTTTTAGTGGTCCATGATTTCATAACGAAATAAGCAAACAACAGGATAAGCAGGTACATTAAAGTAATGGACAAAGCCTGGTAAGCGCCGGTTATCATCAGAAAAGCAAAGAGGGAAGTTTTGAGGGTGCTTATCAGGTTTAAATTTTGGTTTAGCTTTATGTAGGACAGGATGACAAAGGGTATCCAGGCCATGCCGACAAGAAGGAAGAAGTGTTGGGCGTGTGCCACAACGTACCCGCTGAAAACATAGGCCAGGGCAGCAACAATAGAAGCTTTTTTATTTTTGTTAAAAAAGAAAGATAACCGGTACATACCTGTTGCCGAAACCAGCAGATACCCGATAAACAGGATATGCATGGTGTAAACGGAGTATCCGCCCAAAAGGCTTGTGTACAAGAGTTCGGGATTATATGTGGGAACTTGCAGGTCGGCAAAAAACGGTGATCCCGTTTGTTGAAAGGGGTTCCAAAACGGGAAAAATCCGGAACGGATACATTCGGAAAAATAGTAACGAAAAGGAAACACCACATCAATCATATCCCACTTGAAAGCAGCGGTAAAAAAGCTTATCTGCCAGTACCCGGCAATAACCAACAGCCCCGAAAAAAGATAGGGTAAACCGGAATGAACGAAAGGGTGTTTGGATAACGGTTTCATATGACTATTATTCACTCCAAAGTTATAATTTTTTATGCCTGTTAACCTGTAACCCGTTCTCAATGAAGTTGTTTAAAGTTCAGAGTATTTTGTCCTTGATAAGATACTCTAAAAGAATAAATTACATCTATAATTCAATTGTTATTTTTGTTTCAAACATAATTATTAAACCGTTTTTCTTCATGTCAAAGGCATGAAGAAGAACCATAATTCGTTAAATTCGTGTAATTCGTTGGTTTTTATCAACGAATTACACGAATTTAATGAATTCTAACCCGCCGCAGGCGAGATAGAATTCATATTATTGCAATGGAATAATCAAATAGTAGAAAAGGAATGATTGCTATTTGTGCATTTGCATCGCTTTGTCTTTCTTCATCATTTTTTGCATCATTTGCTGCATCATGGCGCAGGTCTCCTTCATTTTTGCCTTTGCTTCAGCGGTTTTCGGCATCATCGGCATCATTTTGGCTCTCATTTCAGGACTCATTTTAGCCATCATTTCATTCTTTTTTGACATATCACCGCTTTTCATCATCTGCATCATTCCGGCGTTCATCTGTACCATTTTCTCCCTTTGTGCTTTATCTTTTGGCATCATCTGCATCATCATGGCGTACATCTCATTCTTTTGCTTTTTTGTAACCTTACCATTTTTATTGGCTTTCCTGGCATTTCCCATCATCTGCATCATGTGTTGACGCATCATAAGCATTTTAGACATCATGGCCTGCTGGTCTTTTTTACCGGACATTTTTTTCATATCCTGCATATTGTGCATTTGGCCCATTTTTCCTTTCTTTTTCATCTCTTTTTCAGACATGCAGCCATCCCCTTTTTTAGCAGTGGTATCGGGCTGCATAACAGCCATTTTCATTGTATGAACCTGCTCCCCGTTAACGGAAATAGACATACTGTTTTCGGCAAAGGCGGTTCCCGTAAAGGTAAACAAGGCCAGTGCCATAAATGTTAACATTTGCTTTTTCATTTTTTTGAATTTTAAATTTAATTAATTTATTGAACTTATAATTTTTCTTTTTTAATGGGAATGTCCATCGTGTGAATGTCCTGATGGAGAATCAGTATTCCGGTGTTGGTTGGATGAGTCCTCTTTCATGCCATGTTGGTCCGAATCCATATTTCCATGTATATGTCCTGCGGACTCATGGGTTTCGGGCTCAATACCTAAGCTATGTTGATGTCCTTCGCCGTTGTGCATTTCCAGCATGTACTTCTCCATAGGTTTCACACCTGCACCCTGTTCATATACCATTTCGCCACCGAGGTAAGCCGAATAAACCAAAACGCCTGATGTTCCAATGAGCAGCAACGTCATCACGGTAAGTTCACGAAGCCGAATTTTACGTTTTCGGATGATGAACCAGATCGTAATCAACACAAACACGGTCGTAATAATAAATCCTAACAGCTTGTGGACTTCCATAATCTTGTGAATTGCTTCATCGTGAACAACTCTTTCGTCCTCGTATAGGCCACTAAACAATGCTGCGAGAACACTGATGGCACCGAGGATTAAAATCCAGTAGAGAACTATCTTCAGCTCTTCTCTTTTGCTCTTGAAAAGAACAGCAAGTACACTAATCAGGGTCGCGGTTAGTAAAAGCGCAATGGGGAAATGGACAAATATGGGATGAATCGTTGTCATGGCAATCGTTTTAAATGTGATAATTTAGTTATTAGTTTATTGATTTCTAAGCCTCAAGGCATTTGAAATTACCGAAACCGAGCTAAAGCTCATGGCGGCAGCGGCAATGATAGGACTCAAAAGCAGTCCGAAAACAGGGTACAAAGCACCGGCAGCGATGGGAACCCCCACAGAGTTATATACAAAGGCAAAAAACAAATTCTGCTTAATGTTACGCATTACCTTGTGACTCAGGTCATGTGCCCTGACAATGCCATTTAAGTCACCTTTTACCAGGGTTATTTCAGCACTTTGCATGGCAATATCCGTACCTGTTCCCATGGCAATACCAATGTTGGCCTGCGTCAGTGCCGGTGCATCATTAATGCCATCACCGGCCATGGCCACAATGTGTCCCTGATCCTGTAACTCTTTTACTTTGTTGTATTTGTCTTCGGGAAGGCAATCAGCCTGGAAACCATCAATACCCACTTCATCGGCAATGGCTTTGGCGGTATATTCGTTGTCACCTGTAAGCATAATCACTTTAAGGCCTGCTTTGTGCAAAGCCTGAACAGCCTGTTTGGAAGTTTCCTTCACTTTGTCGGCAACGCTCACCATTCCGGCAACTTTTGTGTCCACCACCAAAAACATTACCGTTTGACCTTTTTGTTGCCATTCGGTGGCTCTTTTCGCTTGTTCAGGAGTGAGCTTTTCGCCAAATGTTTCCAGCAGACGGCTGTTTCCCAAACC
>WFNG01000080.1 GCA_015488735.1 Bacteroidales bacterium
GAGTTTATCCATCTTGACCTGAAGATAACAGTGGGTGAAAAGGATGTTGTAAAAGAAAACCTGGAGAGGACAGGTGAAGATAACTTTCTTTACTTTCTTGATAATGTTTTATTTACGTCCAAAAGTTTCAATACCGGGAAGTATATCAACCAGTTTATTTCGGTTTACAAAATCGTGAAATCGCACAAGACGTTATTTTACAGTGAGATAATTGAGCCGCTATCCAAAAATATCGGGGTCGTTTTTCACACGGATGAATATGACCATGAAACCGTGGAACTGGATTTTGACAAAAAACAGGTTTTCCTTTCGGAAAAAGAAGGACACATCCTCATCACGCCTCGCGTTGAGTACCGGAACGGAATGGCGGCAGTGCTTTACCAAACCGGCGATATACTCTCGGAAGAAAACGGGAAAATTATAACGTACAAACGTAACTTTGAGCTGGAAGATGATTTTGTCGATTTTATCGGCTTCCTGCATCCCGATTTTAAAGAACAAAAGAGCGAAAAGGTGTTTTATCTTTCCTACGAAGATTTTGCCGAAAACTTTTGGTTCTATAAATTTTTTGACGCTTTGCACACAAATGAAATCGAGATATATGGCCTGAAAGAGCTGAAAAACTTTAAATATTCTCCCCACCGCGGTAAGATTGTCACTTCCGTGAAATCGGGTATCGACTGGTTTGAAGTGAATGTGGATATTACTTTTGGCAACAACAAGGTCAGTCTGAAAGATATCCGTAATGCAGTCATCAACAAGGATAAATATATTCAGCTAAAGGATGGTTCGGTGGGTATTTTGCCGAATGAGTGGTTTCATAAACTGGAAAAATATTTTCGACATGGTGAAGTAAAAGGTGAAAAACTGGCTGTCTCTGGTCTTAAGTTTTCCATTATCGATGAACTTTTTGATGAAATCAGTGATGCGGAAGTGCTCCATGAAATAGAGGATAAAAGAAAAAAGCTGGCTGCTTTTAAGGAGATTGCAACGACCAGGATTCCCAAAGAGATAAAGGCTGATTTGCGGCATTACCAAAAGGAAGGAGTTAACTGGCTGAACTTTTTGAATGACATGGGTTGGGGTGGTATTCTTGCCGATGATATGGGGCTGGGTAAAACGCTTCAGGTGCTTGCCTTTATACAGCAAATTATCAAAAAAGACAAAACCCCCAACCTGATTGTGGTTCCTACAACCTTGCTGTTTAACTGGGAAGCGGAGATAAGAAAGTTTGCTCCGAAGTTGAAAGCGTATTATCATTACGGGTTAAACCGGAAAAAAAATACGGAAGAATTTAGAAAATACCCGTTGGTTTTTACCACCTATGGCATTTTGTTGCGCGACATTGAAATGCTGAAAGATTTCCGGTTTAATTATGTGATTCTTGATGAGTCGCAGGCCATAAAAAATCCGGCATCCCGTCGCTTTAAAGCCGCCGGCCTGCTAAAAGCCAACAACCACCTGGCACTGACGGGAACACCCATAGAGAACAGTACTTTCGACCTTTATGCGCAAATGAGTTTCGTGAACCGTGGCTTTTTTGGCAGCACCAATGCTTTTAAAACCAACTTCTCCAATCCCGTTGATAAAGAGGGTAACGAAATGATTGCCTCCGAGTTGCAGCGTATGATTAACCCTTTTATTCTCAGGCGTACCAAAGAGATGGTGGCGACGGAGCTGCCGCCCAAAACCGTAGATGTTATTTATTGTGAAATGGACAGTGCCCAGCGGAAGGTTTATGATGCTTACCGTAATGAATACAGAAACAAGCTGCTCGGGAATATTGAAGAAAAAGGACTGGGAAAATCGAAAATGATGGTGCTGGAGGCGCTGACCCGCTTGCGGCAAATCTGCGACTCGTCCCTGCTGCTCAATGATGAGGAAGTTACCGTTTCCGATTCGGTGAAAATCCGGGAACTGGTACGCCATATCAACGACAAAACGGCAAACCACAAAATACTGGTCTTTTCGCAATTTGTTAAAATGCTTGGGCTGATTAAAACCGAGCTGGATAAATATGGTATCGATTATGAGTATCTTGACGGGCAGAGTACGCAAAAGCAAAGACAACAGTCGGTAAACCGTTTCCAGGAAAATCCCGACCTGCGGGTTTTCCTGATTAGCCTGAAAGCCGGTGGCACCGGCATCAACCTGACGGCTGCCGATTACGTATATGTGGTGGACCCTTGGTGGAACCCGGCAGTGGAAAACCAGGCCATTGACCGCTGTTACCGTATCGGTCAGGACAAAAACGTCTTTGCCTACCGTATGATTTGCACCGACACCGTGGAAGAAAAAATCCTGCAACTCCAGCAAAAAAAGGTTAAAATAGCCACCGACATCATCCAGGCCGACGAAAGCATTATGAAGAACCTGAAAACAGAAGATATTAAAGAGTTATTTTCGTAAAAGGTTTATGGGAGAAGCGGAGAATGTTTATTTCTCGTTTTATAGTACTGAGTACCATGTTCTTTCGGATTTGCCCGCCCGGGTTGAACGTTCTGTTCGGCCGGGTAACCAATGCTCCTTCGGATTTGTAATCCGAAGATTACAATGCACAGGGATTTTAAATCCCAGTTATCACAGGGTCGGGATTGCAAATCCCGACCAGCATTTTTTACCTTATTTTCTTTTCATTTTCTTTTTTTTGAAAAAGTGTTCTTCGAAATGAACAAAATGTAATCAAAAGTGTTTTGTGCAGTTTACAGAATGTAAGGAATTTGTGGCTGTTCGGAGTTTTGGCCCGATAAAATCAGCAGTAGATTATCTTTACTTTTTAAAGGCATATAAAAAGGGAGACTTTCTAAAGACAGCCTCACTTTTGTGGTTTAGTTTATTCCCTATTGAACAAGAAACTTTTTTGTAAGTGTAACTTTATCCGTCTTAAAACGAATGTAATAGTGTTATACCCTTAGTTTTTTCGAACACGTGGGACATAAAAATTGCCGCACGTATATGGAAGTGGTCAATCGTTGCCTGAAAGAGGATGGCATCTCGCTGTTGCACACCATTGGTAACAATACCAGCGTAACCTACGTCAACGAATGGACCCACAAATACATATTCCCCAACGGCATGATCCCTTCGGTGGCGCAAATTGCCAAAGCCGCTGAGGGACTGTTTGTGATAGAAGACCTGCACAATTTCGGGCCCGATTAGGATAAGACCCTCATGGCCTGGCATGCCCGTTTTGAAAAAGCCTGGCCGCAACTGCAAGAAAAATACGGCGACCGGTTTTACCACATGTGGCGTTATTTTTTGCTCAGCAGCGCCGGCGGGTTCCGCTCGCGTTTCAATCAATTGTGGCAAATTATATTGACCAAACCGGGCCGGAAACTGCCGCGATACCGGTATTGAGAGGTTGCCTTTTCAGGTTTGTACCGCAAATATTATACCCATAATACATCAAAAGAAGTTGGCATTCATGCTAAAAAAGCTACAAATAATAAAATAATTGGTATAAAAAGATTATCTTTGGAAACGGAGAATTAGAAAAAATTCAGTTATACCCATTTGGGGACATACTGCCAACGATGGATTTAGCCGGGAAACATTCAGATTATCAGAAATGTTATCTGACAATATTTAAAGCCCCGCTGGTTGCTGCAATTGATTGATAATCACTAAAAAACACAATGCCTGACTTGAACGACAAACCAAATTATCTATATTATTAATTTCTAAAATAAACTAAGATGAAAAGTAAAATAGCACTATTTGTAGCTCTTGTGTTAACCTATACGACAGTATTTTCACAAGGGATTGCTCCTTCCAACGGGGCAGGTACTCCTGAGAATCCTTATCAAATTGAAAATTTTGATAATCTATTATGGCTAAGTGAAAATTCATCAGCATGGAACAAGTACTATATCCAAACTGCTGATATAGACGCGAAAGAATCTTCCAATCTTAATAATGGGGCAGGGTTTTCACCCATTGGTACCTATATAGAATTTCATCCTGAAATGACCTTTTCAGGGGGGTATGACGGCCAGGAATTTACCATTAGCAACCTGACAATCAACAGGCCTGATTCAGCAGACTTTCAGGGTCTGTTTGGTTCTATTTGTGGAGGGTCAGTCATGAACCTAAAGGTGCTTGATGCTAAAATAAGTGGTAATAATTATACGGGTATTTTGGTAGGAGATATTTTCAATAATTCTTCTGTTGTAAGGTGTAGCACTTCTGGTCTGATTAATTCTACCGGGGCAAATATTGGAGGTTTGGCAGGTGCTTTGTCGAACACGATTGTCGACAGTTGTTTTACCACGGTAACAATCGCTGCAACATCAACAGGAGCTGCATCACAGGCACTTGTGGGTGGTTTTATTGGACAGGTTAACGGCGGAACCATTTTGAGATCAGGTGCCGAAGCCAATATATCAGCAGGTAATTATAAGTTTGTTGGTGGAATGATAGGCTCTTGTATGGAGTCTACCGTAAAATTCAGTAAGGTAACAGGTTCTTTGGAAGGCAAAGAAGGGTGTGGTGGTTTCATCGGATACGGATCATATAATACTTTTGATTCATGTTTTACGTCTGCTTCTGTTCATCAAACTGATAATTGTTGTTGCGGGGGGTTTGCAGGATCATTAATCCGGTGCGAGATAAATCATGCTTACTCGCTTGGAGATGTTACTTCACTTGGCACCTCCGATATTGGGGGATTTGTCGGGCACACCTACTACAGTAATTACAGACAGTCTTTTTCCTATTCTAAGGTGGAGTCATCTGGTACCTATACTGGTGGTTTTATTGGTGAAGCACAACAAGGAACAACTACCGGTAATTGTTATGCAAGCGGAGAGGTCCATTGTACAAATGATTATGCAGGTGGTTTTATTGGTTTAATTAATGGTAGTAGTGGGCTCGAAATTTTTAATTGCTATGCCACCGGCAAGGTTAGCGGAACCGGTATTAAAGGAGGATTTGCCGGATACGACCTCAATGGAACAATTACCGATTGTTTCTGGGATGTTGAAAGATCGGAAGACACAACAGCAATAGGCCGGAACAGCGGAGATATGCCACAATACCTATCCGGAAAAAACACCTCTGAAATGAAAGATGTGACTACTTTTACCAGTCTGGCAGGTGGAGAATTATCAAAACCATGGGATTTTATAGGTAATCCTTATGATGATGTATCTGATAAGGATATCTGGGATATCAATCCTGAAATAAATAACGGTTATCCCTATCTAACAGCAGTTTTTCCACCGGAAACACCAAGCTCAATATTTACATTTAATAATTTAAAAAAGAAAAATAAAATACAGCTGGTTGCTTATCCGAATCCATGGATACCTTCACGGGATAATTTGAATCTTATCTTAAAATCAGCTCAATTTGAACCTGGTCGTTATACAGTTTTTTTTATAGATATATACGGCAGAACTTATCTTCAGGAAACTGTATTGATACAAGGTAATCCTATCCGTTTTGGTGAAACCCATTTCTCTTTACGATTAAAAAACAACCAGTTTGAATCGGGAATCTATTTTATTGTTTTAATGAAAGAAAGTAAAATCATTAGCAGAGCTAAATTGGTTGTGGGCAGTTGAATATCGAGATGACAATAGTTTAAAACCCTGTAAGATATTTAACTTGGAATTTTACATTTCTGATTGGGTTGAAAAACAACAAATAAAAATGGCTTGTAGGTTATCCGGTAGAATTGTTGCGATTGTGTCATTTGCGGCATAAACCAAAAGCGACAAACCGGCCCACATCGGCAAAAACTGTTCCTATTTAATTCTTTATACGTTGCTGCTGCCTTGCTTAGCATCACATAAACGGAATCATATTTTTGAAGGGCACAATAGATGTTTCCAAGATTAACTTCTGAATTGGCTATATCGTTTTTGGACGCAATACTGTTTTTTTCTGTTTTTAGTTTATAGCCTTTTAATGCATAATAATAATAATAATAAGCAGAATCATAATGCTTTAAGTCGAAATAAACTTCTGCAATATTATTATAGGAATAGGCAAGTCCCAGCTTTTGGTCGGGTGAAAGGCTATCATTTCCACCATGCCTTCTGTTGCCAATGGCTTCCTGTCTAATACCCAATGCAATGCGGTGATATTCCAGCGCCTTTTGTAGTCGCCTAGTTTAATATATATATATATATTCCCAATCAGTTCGTTGCTGTTCCATTGGTTGGCCACCTCATTCAACTCATCCCAAATTTTTAATGATGCTAAAATATAGTTTACAGCTTCTTTGTAGTCAGCGAGATATAACTTCGTAAGTCCAATGTGGTATAGCGAAACTCCGGTTTCGTGTTTTAATTTTAGTTTTTGGTTTAAATTTAAGCTTATGTAAAAGTATTTCAGGGCGGTAATAAACTCATTTTTTATCATAAAAATAACCCCAAGTTTTTCGTAAACAACAGACATGCCATATTCATATTTCATATCACTAAATTGTTTCAACCCTTTTTTCTGATATATAAACGCGGAGTCAAAATTATTCAATCTTAAATACTCCAGGCCGATGGTACTGATTACAAATTCCATTGCCTTCGGTAGGTTGTTTTCTTTTCCAAACTTTAAAGCTTTTTTCAGAATTATAATGGCATGTTTGTAATTGGCCCTTCCATTATCATATGCCATCAGGTTATTAACCGAAATGTAAACCTGTTTGTCATAATTATGACGTTCGGCCGACAAGTCCGATTTTTTAAAAAAATCAAAAGATCTGACCCAATCCATTGGTTGATATAATACAATCAACCGGTTCATTTGGTTTAACCTTTCAATGCCTTTTGCATGGTTTAATAGGTTTTGAACACTATCTACATCTTGTTGGTTTGTTCTTGCCGCCAAGGCAAAGCATGTGAACAGGAATAAAAACGTTAATAAATATCCACTATGGAAAAGATGATGAATTTTAAGGCGTAACATGTTATATCATTGTCGGGTTGTTAATTTTGCCGAAAGTCACAAAAAAATTACATTATTATATTATTCGGTTATAGAATTGTTTTTGAAGTAGGTGGAAAAAAACAAAACCTGCAAGCAAATTGCCGGACTGGAAAACACTTTTGTTGTGAAAGATGATATTGAATCCGGTGCCTCCGGTACGATTCCGTTGTGGTTGTTTGGGTTTTTGTATTAACCTGATCCTGACATAAGACTTTTGCGATAGAAAGATTTAGTGATCTTCCCCAATCATCTTCTCAAACTCCTCTTCCGAAATGATGGGTACTCCCAGTTTTTCCGCTTTTTGCTTTTTGGCGGGGCCCATGTTGGCGCCGGCCAGTACGAAATCGGTTTTGGAGGAGATGGCACTGACATTTTTGCCACCAAAACGCTCTATCAACGCCTTGATTTCGTCGCGTGAGTGACGTTCAAATATGCCGCTCACCACAAAAGACTTTCCTTGCAATAACTGTGGTTCTGAAA
>WFNG01000081.1 GCA_015488735.1 Bacteroidales bacterium
AAGGTGCCAAAAGAGGTTTGAGCCGTGAATTTATTAACCGTGCTTTCAAAGCCATCCATCAGGAATCCATCAACCATCAAATGGAAATTTTGAACGGGGTGCCGAAAAAGCAATAATACCAAATTGGTTTAACAGAGGGATGTAAAAATCCTATTCTTTAAAGAAATCCTATGGACTTTGATATCACAGCGGTTTAGTTACATTTCCAATATATAACGCATTGCCAATATCATTTTCAAGGATTCCGATGGAAGGAAAAGATTGTTTCATCTCGTCTTTAAAATACTTTTTAAAATGTATATAATCACTGCGTTCCAGCCATTCGAGCAGTACCACGGCAGGAGGCGATTTTTTGTAAAAGTCATGAATCACCACAGCTTTCCGGGCTACCCTTTTCATTTCGGTGAGCAGCTGTTTTCTCTTTTCATATTTCATGCCATGCAGCACAAAAGTTGCGGTTACAATATCAAAAGAATTGTCAGCGAAAGCTGATAGGTTTTCTCCATGCTGATGAACAAATTCCAGGTTGGGATGGTTTTTTCTTGCCTGAACCAGCATCTTTTCAGAAAAATCGGCACCCACGGCTTTTTTCACTCCGAAAGTTTTCAGTGTGTCAATCCATGAGCCGGTTCCACATCCCACATCCAGAATGCGTTTTCCTTTTAACGGAATATGCTGGTTTAGTAAAGCAGCCATTTTAAGGTAATTATTTTTTGTTCCCCGGTCAATGAAAAAATACAGCGGTGCGATGAGGTTGAAAATAAAAAGTGCTCTTTTGTCTTCGTTTTTTGAAAAATAGTGCAGTAGTCCCATGGGGGGCAAAAATATGGTTTTTCTGAATAATTCTGCTATACCATTGTTATGGTGGGTAAGTATCGTTCATTTCCATGCTTTTGGGGCTGGAAAAATTCTTGTTATGGTGAACCTTTTTTTGTGTATTTTTGGCTGTTACACAATTTACAAAACACTTCATCATGAAAAAATTAAAAGGCTGGATAATTTTCGCTGTTGTTATCATTATAGCGCTCTATCTCTTCGGGTTATTTGTTAACTATTACGGCGACTGGCTATGGTTTAGAAATATGGGTTATGGTTCTGTTTTTGACACCATGATATTGGCTCAGGTGGTTACTTTTGTCCTCTTTTTTGTTGTCTTCGCCATTTTTGCCGGAGCACAGATTCAACTTGCTTTTCAGCGGGGAAGCCAGAGTCGCAATACCGATTTTCTTCCTGAAGAAGATCCACGGAGACTTATCCTGCCACTCTATAAAGGAAAAGCTGTTTTCTGGTTCTGGGGTTTGGTTATCCTCTTTTTTGGTGTCGTTATGGGTTCCTCTGCTTCTGGACACTGGAATGAATTCCTACAGTTTATTCATCCTTCCAAATTTGGAATAACAGAACCTATCTATGGCAAAGATGCAGGGTTTTATGTTTTCAAATTACCTATTTATCAGTTTATTACAGGATGGTATCTTTTCATGGTTGTGCTTTCTTCTGTAGCTGTTATTTTTTCTTATTATCTGGACAGTGCGTTTGGATTTAATGGAAGCCGGTTTTATGTTTCGGAAAAAGCAAAAGATCATCTGATTCAGCTGGGTGCTTTCTTTGCTTTGGGTATCTCGTCACTTTTCCTCATGAAACTTTACGATGTACTTTATTCCTCGCATGGTGTGGCTTATGGCCCCAGCTATATGGATGTACATGGCCAGATTCCTTCCTACTATGCTATTGTTATTTTTGGCTTAGTGGTAACGCTCCTGTTGTTTTTGTATCCACTTTACAGAAAGAAAAAGGTTCTCTTTTATTCAATAGGAGGATGGGTTCTTATATGGATTGGGTTTGTATGGATTTATCCCAGCCTTATTGAGCAGTACGTGGTTAAGCCTAATGAATTGAAAAAAGAAACGCCCTATATCCTTAACAATATAAAACTGACGCGTGAAGCTTACGGACTGAATGATATTGATGTGAAACCTTTTCCGGTGAAGCAGCACCTTTCTTATCAGGATATCCTGGACAATCAGCGTACTATTCATAATATTCGCTTATGGGATCGCCGTCCATTAATACAGACGTATAAACAGTTACAGGAAATTCGTTTGTATTATGACTTTAAAAGTGTACAGGTGGATCGTTATCATTTTAAAAAATATACCGAGGTGGCAATTGGCGCACGCGAGTTGCCTATGTCGGAAATTCCTGCCCGGGCACGTACATGGGTCAACGATCATTTGATTTATACGCATGGCTATGGCGTGGTTATGAGCCCTGTAAATAAAATTACACCCAACGGCATGCCGGAGCTTATAGTAAAAGATATTCCACCGACAACCTCGGTACCGTTGAAGCTCAAGCAAATGGCTATTTATTATGGTGAAGAAACAGGCCAATATGTAGTGGTAAACACAAAAGCCAAGGAATTCGACTATCCAAAAGGTAACGAAAATGTTTATACCAGCTACAAAGGAAAAGGCGGAGTGCGTATTTCTTCATTGTTCAGAAGGTTGGTGTACGCCTGGAAACTTTCGGACATAAAAATTCTTCTTACCGGATACATTACCAACAAAAGCCGTATTATGTTTTACAGGAATATCAGCCTGCGCGACAAGATACTGGCTCCGTTTCTTTCCTTCGACAGCCAGCCTTACCCGGTAGTAGGCAAAGATGGTAAATTGTACTGGATTCACGATGCCTATACCACTACCAATATGTTTCCTTATTCTGAACCTGTTTTTCAAAATCCTATTGAGCGGGGGATGAATTATATTCGGAACTCGGTTAAAGTTGTCATTAACGCATACAGCGGTGAAGTTTCGTTTTACGTTATTAATCCCAAGGATCCGTTAATTCGAACTTTTGAGAAGATCTACCCTAAACTTTTCAAACCGTTCAGCGAAATGCCTGCCTTTTTGAAAGCGCATATCCGGTATCCTACCGATTTGTTTACTATTCAGACAAAACTGTACAATGTGTATCACATGACAGATCCCAAAGTTTTTTATAATCAGGAAGATTACTGGCAAATTCCCAATGAAATTTACAGCAATTATCAACAGAAAATGTTTCCTTATTATATTATTATGCGGTTGCCGAAAACCAAAAAAGAAGAGTTTATCCTGATGCTGCCGCTGACCCCTTCGGGAAAGGACAATATGGTAGCCTGGATGTGTGCCCGATGCGATGCCCCGAATTATGGCAAACTAATTGTTTATTCTTTGCCTAAAGACAAGTTGATTTACGGTCCTATGCAGATAGAAGCCCGGATTAACCAAAAGCCAGATATATCTTCTGAACTGACGCTGTGGGGACAACAAGGTTCGCAGGTTATAAAAGGTAACCAATTGGTGATTCCCATAAAAAATTCATTCATTTATGTGGAACCTGTTTATCTGCAGTCTGAACAAGGTCAGATTCCTGAGCTGAAGCGGGTTATCGTGGCTTACAAAGAACAAATTGAAATGCGCAGAACGCTGGATCAAACATTGCAGGCTGTTTTTAATGTTTCCGGTGTTGAGAAACAGAATACTTCGGGTATGCAGCCGGCCCCGACGCCAACAGGTTTGCCAGTCGTTACCGGTCAGGCACAGAAAGCATTAGACCACTAT
>WFNG01000082.1 GCA_015488735.1 Bacteroidales bacterium
AACCGGACAGAATACTCAACGGATAGTTTTGTTTTTCAAAAAACAACCAGGTTGTTGCTCCTGCAAGTAATAGGATGATAGCCAACCTGAATAAAATTGCCCGATAAAAATGTTTGTATGCCATAATCAAAATATTAATAGCCGGAAGGTGTGGAAAAGGTTATAGGGTTGGAGGGTTGGAGGGTTAAGGGGTTTTTGGACGCGACTTTTTTACCCTTTTACCCTCTAACCTTTTCACTTTTTTACCCTCTTACCATTTCACCTTCTCACCCTTCCACTTTCTCATCTTCACCTCTTTTTCTCCCTCAATCCGTCTCTGTAGGTTATCAGCTTTTGGATCATCGCTGACAATGATATTGTTTTTTCAATCAAATCAGCTACATCTTCAACCATTCCAACACGTTGAGCTATAATTAACTGCGTTCTAAGTTCAGCGCAAGATGCTTTTGCAATTCGCAGAAACCTGATAAACTCATTATTTGTTTGCCGATCATAACCTTCAGCAATATTAGAAGGAACAGACACTGATGAACGCTGAATTTGATCGCGAAATCCAAAATCCTTAGATTTTTTAAACAACGCGTAAATATTCACGGCAATTGTTACGCTATCCTGCCAAATTTTTAAATCTTCAAACTTTTCAATTTTATTTTCCATAACCGTATAGTTAATATTTCACCCTTTTTCACTTTTCTACCTTTTTACCTTTTCTTCCACCACACCCCCTAACCTCTAAAGGAGCGAGCCTTTCCACAACCACATTTTTCACTTTTCATTCACTCTTTCACCTTGCCACCCTCCAACCTTTCCACCTTGCTACCCTTTCACGCTCTCACCTTCAAATCTCATATTTCTTCAACTTATTGTACAGTGTCTGGCGCGTAATTCCCAGTTTTTTTGCCACAGCACTCATATTTCCTTTTTCTTTTTTCATTGCAGCGTGTATCATATCGCGTTCCATCTCTTCAATGGTTTGAAACGGAAAAGTATTTTGATAGTAAATTTTGTTGCTTATCGTAAAACTATCTTCACTGAGAATTTTGTCTTCCGAAAGGATAACTGCCTTTTCAACAGAATGTTGCAACTCTCTGACATTTCCGGGCCAATGGTATTTCAGGAGTTTTTGCCGGGCATTTTGGCTTATTTTCAGATCCTGTTTCTCATATTTCTTCATGTATTTGTACAGGTAAAATTCCGCCAAAAGCAGGATATCGTTTCCCCGTTCCCTCAAAGGAGGTAACTCGATGGTTATGGTATTGATGCGGTAGAGCAAATCCTGGCGGAAAAGGCCATCGGCGACCATGGCTTTCAAATCTCTGTTGGTGGCTGAGATTAACCGGATATCAATGGAAACCGGTGTATTGCTCCCCAGCCGTGTTACGGTTCTGTTTTGCAAAGCCGAAAGCACTTTTGCCTGAAGCGACAACGGTAAGTTTCCAATTTCATCCAAAAAAAGCGTGCCTTTGTTGGCCAGCTCAAACTTCCCGGTACGATCTTCACGGGCATCCGTAAAAGAGCCTTTGGTATGTCCGAAAAGTTCACTCTCAAAAAGTGTTTCACTAATGGCTCCCATGTCCACACTTACCATTAGCTCGCCGTTTCTTTTGGAGCGGTTGTGTATTTCGCGGGCAATGAGTTCTTTTCCTGTACCGTTTTCACCGGTGATAAAAATATTGGCATCGGTAACCGCTACTTTTTTCACCATCTCCATCACCCGTTTCATTGCGTCCGATTGTCCGATAAGCCTTTGCACAGCAGGATTAAGTTCCTGTTTCAGGCTGTCGTTGCTCCGGCGTAACGAAGCCGTTTCCTGTTCGCTTTTCCGAAGTTTCATTGCAGCATGAATGGTACTGATGAGTTTACTGTTGTCCCACGGTTTCAAAACAAAATCAAAAGCTCCTTGCTTTACCGCTTTTACAGCGAGTTCAATATCGCCATAGGCGGTAATCATTACCACACTGATAAGCGGATCGAAGTCCAGAATCCGGCGCAACCAGTACAGGCCTTCGTTTCCGGTATTCATGCCGGCTGTAAAATTCATATCAAGCAATACAACATCCACATGGTTTTTTCGCAAAGCAGATATCAGGCTGTTGGGATTTTTAAGCGCAATAACACTGTCAAATTGTGATTGCAACAGCATTTCGAGTGCAGTCAGTACACTTTTGTTGTCGTCAACAATAAGGATTTTGCCTTTCATAATGGTATGTTGTTTCTCTTCCCTGCGAAAGTAATCAACTGTAAACAAAACAAACACTCCCATGTAAAATATTTTTACACATTTTTTAATTCAGACAGAGATAATATCCCACACAACACTGCTTATCAAAAGCTTACAGATTACGGCACAACCATTGGATATTCTTTTTATAAAAAAGATATATTTTAGATTATGGACACACCGATAGAGAAGAAAAGAGGCATAAAAAAGAAACACATTTATATTGGCGTGGGTGTCATCCTGCTGTTATTCATTATTTACAAAGCCTTCTTTTCAGCGAACCTGTCCACTTACCGGGTGGATACAAACCAACTGACCATTGACACAGTCAGGGAAGGTGTTTTTTACGATTACATTTCGGTAATGGGGACGGTGGAACCCATTGCCACCATCTATCTTGATGCACAGGAAGGCGGACGTGTAGAGAAAAAGCTGGTGGAAGAAGGGGCCATGGTAAAAAAGGGGGAAGTAATTGTCCGGCTGAGCAATCCCGATTTATTGTCGGGCATCCTGTACAGCGAAGCCCAGTTGGCTGAAAAGAGCAACTTCCTGCGTAACACACGGGTAACCATGGAGCAGGAGAAACTCCAGATAAAACGCGAAATCCTGAACCTGGAATTTGAAGTCATCCGGAAAAAAAGAGTTTATGACCAAAATACCATCTTTTACAAGGATACTTTAATTTCAAAAAATACATTTCTGAAATCAAAAGAAGAATACCAGTTTGCCGAACGGAGTTACGAACTTTACCTTGAACGCCAAAAGCAGGATTCTATTTACCGCACCATCCAGGTACAACAAATGAAAGGAAACCTGCACAACATGGCCATGAACCTGAAACTTATCCGGCAGCGTAAGGAAAGCCTGAACGTGAAAGCTCCGGTGGACGGACAGCTGACCACACTGGATGTGGAAACCGGACAGTCGGTGCCGAAGGGAGGCAGAATCGGGCAGATTGATATCCTGACATCCTTTAAGGTCGTTGCCCAAATTGATGAACATTATATTGACAAAGTACGTGTAGGGCTGATGGCGATCCTGGACCGTAACGGAGAAGAATACAAACTGAGAATCCGGAGAATTCTGCCCGGTGTACACAATGGACGTTTTGAGGTTCAGATGGTTTTTGCAGGGAAAAAA
Organism: Bacteroidales bacterium; assembly: GCA_015488735.1. Lineage (GTDB taxonomy): Bacteria > Bacteroidota > Bacteroidia > Bacteroidales > F082 > Sulfidibacterium. Next base: position 3,362 of record WFNG01000082.1, read on the forward strand.
CCGAAAAATATGCGTACCGGCCAGACCTATTATATACGTTTGCAACTGGGAAATCCGGTGAAAGCACTGTTGCTGCCGCGGGGAAGTTTCTTCCAGAATACGGGCGGACAATGGATTTTTGTGGTATC
>WFNG01000083.1 GCA_015488735.1 Bacteroidales bacterium
GTAAATGCCATTTGGCAAATCGAAGGTGTTGATCCTGAATTCTTTCATATTAGCAGCATCTACCGGTTTGGTCATCACCCGCATGTTATACCGGTTGTACAAGGTCAGGATATAACTTTCATTATCCTTTTCGTTGAACTTCAGGGTAACCTGCGTGGTGCTTGGGTTCGGATAGACATCAATGGTGGGAGCCAGTACCAGTTTAAAATAATTATCACTTATATCGTTAACATTCGCTGAATCAACAGTACTGGATACTACTATTTTGTAACGGGTCCCTACAGAAAGATGAATTGTTGCCCCTTGTTTGTCCTTTGCTGTATTGATATACCAGGAATATGTACTCCCGCTAAGATTCTTTGCCAACCGGTAAATTGGATGGCCAGGTGTCCCATAGTCAACCAAATCGATATTTACTGATTTCGTAAAGTTATCCTTCCACGATATCAAGTGGTGTGTCTTCAATGCCCATTGAATATTGGAATGGTTCGGCTGAAGTACTTTTACAAACGGCGTTTGTGCCGTTGCATTCAGATTCCACGCAAGCAATAAAACTGCGAGGAAGAATGTTGTTAATAAATGAATACGTTTTTTCATGATTTTAAAATTTATAATTTATATTTTTTCATGTCATTTTTGTTACTCAAAATTATTACCGTACAACAATTTTAATGGTTTTGGCATACTTTCCGGTTAAGAGGGATGCGAGATAAATCCCGGAAGGAAGCTGTGAAATGGGTACTTCAAAACTATGCAAACCGTTATTTAATCTTCCCTCATAAATAGTAGAAATTTTCTTTCCGGTTAAACCATACAAATTCAAATTTACATACTCTCCCTTTTTCAGCATCAGCCGGATAGTCATACGGTCTGATGCCGGGTTAGGAAAACAATTGTATTGCGAAACAAAATCATCCGGATTTTCTTTTATACCTGTTGAGAGTGGCATATTATACTTAATATCAACCTGATAGCCTGTATAATATGTGATAACACTACCATAATTATAGAAAATTTGCAGTACACCATCACTATTTTGCGACCAATTTCCAGTCGAATCAGCAACATAATAATTCCCCACGTAAGCATTTCCCACACTGTCGTAGTTATATTGCGAAAGGGAAACGTTACCCCATACAGTATCACTTTTCCACTTTTGGTACAAATATGTTTCTATACCACCATACGAATCGTAAGTATATTGTCCTTTTTCAAAGTTATCCCACACACCTGTACTATCCACCCAGTTTTCACCAATACCGGCTTCGAGTTGGTTAAACTCATTGTAGGTGTAGGTGTAATGTTGATCATTGACCCAAACACTGTCGTTCCAGATTTCTCCGGTATAGGATAACCGGTTCTTTACAGAATCGTAGGTGTAATTTTCCTGATATAAATTAACCCAGCTGGTATCTCCCCAATTTTGTATTAATCCGTTAATTAAATTGGAAGCTGAATCGTATGTGTAATTTATCCGTTGGCTATCCAGCCATATCGAATCGTGCCACAGCTCAGTAAGCGAAAGTTTCAAATTACCTAAAGAGTCATAAGAATACAGGTTAAAATTATTGCTTACCCAAACCGAATCATTCCAGGCCGCATGGAAGGAAGCTACTTTGTTTCCGTTAAAATCGTAAGTGTAATGGCTGCTATCGGCAGGCACCCAGTCGCTATTTGCCCACACTTTACTTACTTTAGCTATAACATTATGATTTACTGCATAAGTTAAAACAGACAAGGAAGCATTTACCCAACTGTCATTGTTCCATGTCTTGGACAACAAGGTTAACCGGTTACCCACAGAATCATAGGTGGCAGTATCCATAGAAACATAATTCCAATTTCCATTCGCTGTAAGTTCAATAAAAGTGGTGGTTTTATTGCCGGCAGAATCGTAAGAATAAATATATCGTTGGGGGTTAGCACCATTCGAATAAACCACGGCAGTGTCGATATGGTATAAGAAAGCTTTCGCAGATTTTTCTTTGTCACCTATTTTAATAAATTTTTGCCATTGAAGTCCTGCCCGAAATCCGGCAGGAAGTGTCATCGTGTTAAGTTCCTGCAACAACTGTTTCCGGGTTTGATTGTTTTGAGAAATGTTTTGCCCCCAAACAAAAGAAACAGAACAAAAAACGACAGAAACCAACACTGCTATTTTAACGGATGTTTTCATAAATATTGCTCAGTAGAGTTTTTACATATAATTTTTTTCAAATACCTAATTTGATATCACAATTTTTATTCCAAAAATAGTTTAAAACTATTTTTTTCAATATTTACAGGCCTTTCAGCGTTATCTGGGAAATCTTACTATTCGCAATATTTTCCCGAAACGAGAACTTTTTCCCAAAATGAGACTTTAAGAACTTGTATTTTTTCTAACAGCCTAAAAAAGAATCTAACACATAAATCCCTTAACCATAAAAAACGTGTAAAAATACTAAGTCTTTGAATAAAAAACAACTTTTACAGCTTTTTTTTATGCTTTTAGTAAGGAAAAAATATATTTCTATTTTACAATTCTTTTTACAATCCCTAAAAAAGCAAAAACAACAACGAGAAATTAAAATGAGAAAATACAATACCATGCTATTCTTCAAGATTTACAGAGAGAGGTTTTGAAACATTCAAGGCCCACTTCCGATCTAAGTTATATGGATGAAACATCCTTGGCGAACAAGTCCGACACACCCGCCCGAACGACGTTCAGTCGGGAAAGCAGAACAATGATTATTGTGGAAAAATGCTATCATCGGATTTGACGGATTTAACGGATGTTTTTCGCTTGCGAAAAACTAAAATCCGTATAATCTGTGTAATCCGATGATGAGAATATATTGCTGTTGAAATACAACAAACGTACATATTGACAGGTTAACAGTATTAATACAACATCTGTTTTTACGACAGATGTTGTATTAAATTTCAGGACGAAGAAAACGTGTCAAAATTTTAATTTTTAACTATTACAAATTATATACTTTAGAATGAATTTAAAAACAGTAGTTCATTACTACTTTGATTTTTTTTACATTTGTCGGCCTGATAGCAGTTGGCAACTGTTTAGCGTTTTTTGAAAGAAGGAAATTTTTAATATATTTTGAAGAAAAAATAAGACCTATTTAAAAATAAATAATGAGATAATTCACAGCAATACTAACACTATTCGATTTAAAATTAAGAACATATGAAGGTATACAAGACAAGTGAGATTAGGAATGTGGCACTCATTGGCGGTGCCAAATCGGGAAAAACAACCATGGCCGAAGCTATGCTACTGGAAGGAAAGGCTATCAACAGAAAAGGAAGCATAGAAGATAAAAGTACTGTTTCCGACTACAAACCCATAGAACAGGAAAGAGAACATTCGGTTCATTCAGCTTTGCTTCACACATTTTACGACAACAAAAAAATCAACTTGCTTGATGTACCCGGATTTGCCGATTATGTTGGCGAAACAATTGCTGCTCTCGATGTTGCCGATACAGCCTTACTTTTGGTTAATGCCCAGGCAGGCGTAGAAGCTACTACAGAAACCGCGTGGCGACAAACGGTAAAGGCCAACAGCCCGGTGGTGTTTGTCATGAACCAGATGGATCATCATGCAGCAAACTTTGGTGATGCTGTTACCTCCATTAAAGACTACTTCGGCGACAAGGTAACCATTGTTCAGTATCCCGTAAATCCCGGGGAAAAATTCGATACAATTATCGACCTGGTACTTATGAAACAGCTGAAATACAAAACCGGAGGCGGAGAAGCTGAAGTTTCAGATATTCCCGAAAGTGAAAAGGCAAAAGCAGAAGAGTTGCATTTGAAACTTATCGAAAATGCTGCCGAAGGTGATGAAGCCCTCATGGAAAAATATTTTGAAAACGATACGCTAACCATTGATGAGATGCGCGAAGGTTTACGCCTGGGACTTATCTCCAGGGCTATTTTCCCGGTCATGGTTTCTTCAGCAAAACAAGGTATTGGTATTGCCAGAACACTCGACTTTATAAGCAAATCGTGTCCCGCACCAGATGATATGCCAGCCCGAAAAACCACTGATGGAAAAGAATTTCACTGCTCGGTAGACGAGCCTGCTGCCTTATTTATTTTCAAAACCTCCATTGAGCAGCATCTGGGTGAAGTTTCTTTCTTTAAAGTGTACGGTGGTGAAATCACAGAAGGAATGGATATGGTCAATCCTCGTACTGACAACAAAGAGCGTATTACCCAGTTATTTACACTCAACGGTAAAAACCGCGATAAAATCGAAAAAGCAGAAGCAGGAGATATCGTATCAACCATTAAGTTAAAAGATGTGCAAACCGGCGACTCTCTGCTTGATCCCAAAAATGCATCTGCCGGTTTTGAACCTTTCACGCTACCCAATCCTTTATATACCGTGGCCATCAAAGCCGTTAATTCGTCTGATGATGAGAAACTGGGCGCTTTGCTTAACGAAATGCACAAAACCGATCCCAGCCTTGGTATTGAGTTTTCACGTGAGCTGAAACAGTTGCTTATAAAAAGCCAGGGCGAGTTTCATGTGAATACCGTAAAATGGTATCTCACCAAAGCCAATGGCCTGGAAGTAGAAACTCTTGTTCCAAAAGTTCCTTACCGTGAAACAATTACTAAAATTGCAGATGCCAGCTACCGCCACAAAAAACAATCAGGTGGTTCAGGACAATTCGGGGAAGTGTACATGCGCATTCAGCCTTATGTGGAAGATTACACAAAACCCACCGATTTTCCGGTAAGAAAAACCGAAGAGCACGACCTTCCCTGGGGCGGCAAACTTATTTTTAACAACTGCATTGTGGGTGGTGCTATTGATGCCCGTTTTATGCCGGCTATTATGAAAGGAATCATGGAACGCATGACCGAAGGGCCTCTCACCGGTTCCTATGCCCGCGACATCATCGTGTATGTTTATGATGGCAAAATGCATCCGGTGGATTCCAATGAAATTTCATTCAAACTGGCCGGACGAAATGCTTTTAGTATGGCTTTTAAAGATGCCGGCCCTAAAATTATGGAACCCATTTATGATGTGGAGATCATTGTCCCTGAAGACATGATGGGCGCAGTTATGACCGACCTGCAGGGCCGCCGCGGCATGATCATGGGCATGGGCAGTAAGGGTAAAAACCAGATTATCCGTGCCAAAGTGCCGGGTGCCGAAATGGCAAGATATGCCACTTCTCTGAGTTCCATTACTTCTGGAAGAGGCGTCTTTTCCATGAATTTTGACCAATACCAGCAGGTTCCGACCGATGTTCAGGAAAACCTTCTGAAAGAGTACGAAGCTTCTCAAAACGAAGAAGAATAGTATCTTAAATAATATCTAAGATCTCCAAAAAGCCGGTAAAAATCCATTTACCGGCTTTTTAATGGGAAATTGTATACTAAAGTTTTACCAAATCCAGTAAATTGAAAAGACTCTTTTTTCTGGTAATCACAACCAAACGGTTACCTTAGATATTGCAACGAAATAACTTAACGATTTTAACTCTTTCTTTGTTGCAAAAGTTTCAGTGGGATTTGTAATAAACAGCCATTATTTGCAATTTTTACCATTTGAAAACTTACCAAATTATGGTGTCTATTCCCATCAGTTTATTTCATTACGCACCTCTATTGCAACTAATTTTTATAAACTTGTAAACTATTCATTAATAAATATTAACATTTTTTATAGAAAAGTCATCTATATTTTTATTATATTTTTAGACTATTAATATATATTTACTCTAAATTAAATATCTATTTTCCAAATTATGCAATTAATAGGTTTTTAGAAAAACATTTTCCCCAAATTTCATTACGACTTGTAAACAGAAAAAAAATGATTTTAACTTGTGCCCATAATTACCTTATCATTTTTATTAACCAAAAAAATTGTCTTATGAAAAAAATTTTTCTACTTGCACTGGGAGTAGCACTGAGCGTTGCAAGTTATGCTCAAACAGATGTTCAACTTCATTGGGTTTTTGGAGCGAAAGACCAGCCGGCCCATTTGCTTACCACCGTCGAAAGTTTTAACCTTGATAAATGGGGCAGCACCTATTTTTTTATTGACATGAATTACAAAACCAGCAAAAAACTTTACGGGGTCAACAATGCCTATTGGGAAATTTCACGAAATTTAAATTTCTGGAAAGCACCCATTGACATTCACGTGGAATATAATGGTGGATTAGGTATGTTCGAATCGACACCTTATAACGGGGCTTATGAAATTAAAAACGCCTGGTTGTTCGGAGCCCAATATACCTTTCACAGCAAAGATTTCAGCAAAATAATTAATGTACAGTTAATGTACAAAGACATTGTCAGAGAGCATTATCCTTCTTTTCAACTTACCGGTGTCTGGACGCTTAATTTTTTCAAAAAGAAGTTGACTGTCTCCGGATTCTTCGATTTCTGGCGCGAAAAGAAAGATTTTAGTGACGGAAACCATACCGAATATGTTTTTCTTTCGCAACCTCAATTCTGGTATAATTTCGGAAAACATTTTTCGATGGGATCGGAAATCGACATAGAAAACAACTTTATCATCGAAAATTTTAGAATCGTTGCCACCGCAGCAGTTAAATGGACTTTTTAATCTTAAAATCTTAAATCATGTTTGAAAAATATTTTCAGTTAAAGGCCAACAAAACCGATTTTCGCACGGAGGTAATTGCAGGTATAACTACTTTCCTTACCATGGCCTATATCCTGGCCGTTAACCCTATCATTTTAGGAAAAACAGGAATGGATATTCATGCCGTTTTCACAGCGACAGCTTTATCGGCAGTTGTAGCCACGTTAATTATGGCCCTGTATGCAAAATTGCCTTTTGCCCTTGCTCCCGGTATGGGGCTAAATGCCTTTTTTGCTTTTACAGTTGTATTGGGAATGGGATATGATTGGGAGTTTGCTCTGACTGCTGTTTTTACAGAAGGTGTCCTTTTTATTTTAATGAGTTTCTTTAACATCAGGGAACTTATTATTGATGCCATCCCGTTAACGCTGAAACATTCAATTTCGGTGGGAATTGGTTTATTTATTGCTTTTATAGGTTTGCATAGTGCAGGTATTATTGTTAAAAATCCCGCTACGCTCGTAGGTCTTGGAACCATGAACAATCCCATTGTATGGGTTAGTTTGTTGGGCTTGCTTATCTCAGGTGTGCTTCTTGCTTTACGTGTAAAGGGAGCACTTTTGATAGGAATCTTTGCATCTACGATTATCGGCATCCCTTTAGGAATTACACATCTTCCAGGCTCTTCAGTTGTTCAATTACCTCCGTCTATTGCACCGATTTTCTTTAAGTTTCAGTGGAGTCAGATGCTTTCTCTTAACTTTGTAGTTATCGTGTTTACTTTCTTGTTTGTGGACATCTTTGATACTGTTGGTACCTTAATTGGTGTGGCCTCCAAAGCAAATATGTTGGATGATAAAGGCCGTCTTCATAATGCAAGTAAAGCACTTATGGCGGATGCGGTTGGCACTACCGTTGGTGCTATTTTAGGAACTTCGACAATTACAACTTATGTGGAAAGTGCTGCGGGAGTTGCAGAAGGTGGAAGAACAGGTTTGACTTCACTAACTACTGCCACCTTGTTTATTATTTCACTTTTTCTTGCCCCGTTATTTTTAATGGTACCAGCTGCGGCTACAGCACCTGCCCTAATTCTTGTCGGATCTTTTATGATGAGCCCCATTCTGAAGATATCTCTGGATGACTACACAGAAAGTATTCCTGCATTTCTAAGTATTATCATGATGCCTCTTACCTATAGCATTGCAGACGGAATTGCCTTTGGAATGGTGTCGTATGTTTTATTGAAGGTTTTAAGTGGAAAGCACAAAGAAATTAATTTGTTAATGTATATCTTAACAGCTATTTTTATTCTTAAATATGCTGCTTAGCAGTTTTTTAAAAATTATAATGATTACTTTATAAAATATTTTATAGTACCTTAAATCCGTGAGGAATATCGTTATGAGAAGTACTAAGGTGTGTCAGGGTATTTCGCAGCACAAAAAAAACGCAGCCGTAATATCAGTCACGGTGAATAGGTTTTTTTGAGCATTCTCAATAATAGCTTGCAGTGCATCTTCGTAATAGATATATCCTTACAGATTTAAGGTAGTATTATAACCAAATTATTAATTTTTTGTTAATAAATTTAAATGATGGAAAAAGAACTCAAAAAGGAATTCATGGGAAAAGCCATTTCCCTGGCTATGTCAAATGTGGTGAACCTAAAAGGAGGCCCCTTTGGTGCAGTAATTGTAAAAGATGGAAAAATCGTAGGTAAAGGCAGTAATCAGGTTACCGTTATCAATGATCCTACAGCCCATGCAGAAATTGTAGCCATTCGGGATGCAACCAAAAATCTAAATACGTTCGATTTAACAGGATGTGAAATTTATTCGAGCTGCGAACCTTGCCCAATGTGCCTGGGAGCTATTTATTGGGCAAGACTGGATAAGCTGTATTACGCTTCAACAAAAGAGGATGCTGCAGCTGCAAATTTTGACGATTCTCATATTTATAAAGAATTCGCACTAAAAAAAGATGAACGTAACCTTCATTCAATTCAAATGATGCGTGATGAAGCGGTCAAAGTTTTTGAAGAATGGATTAAGTCAGAGAATAAGATCGCTTATTAGAAAATTTGGTAAATACTAATTTTTGACTAAAAAAAACCGAAAAAATTATTGAATTCCCTAAAAACAATTTATACTATAGCGACATAACCGATACTACTATTGTAAGGATTGGCTTACCGCAACATTAAATTTAGGGCTTGTTAAGAAATAAGTTCTATGAATTAGGCAAAGTTATTTTGTTCGGTAACGAGACAAAAAACACAGGTATAGCAGAACTGCGATGAGGCTTTTTAACAAAGTTAGCGGACAATAGAACAAGCATAAACGGAGTAGTTATTTCACAACAAGCCCTTAAAAGGAGGAATACAATGGCCATTTTATTAAAAAACATTTTGACAACAGTCACCTTTAATGATAAAGATGAAATTTTTTCTAAAACAGATATTCTCATCGAGGATAATCAGATTTCTTCTATAGGCAAAAACATCGCACCTCCCGGAGGAGCAGAAGTAATTGACTGCACAAACCTTATTGCTTTACCAGGCTTTGTAAATACACACCATCATCTTTACCAAACATTGTTCCGTGGAATCCGTGAAGTACAGGAGAAACCTCTTTTCCCCTGGCTAATCGGTCTATATGAATTTTGGAAACATATCACTCCCGAAGCAGTTTATTATGGAGCCATGGTAGGCTTCAGTGAATTATTACGTACCGGATGTACCACCACGATGGATCATCATTATGTTTTTCCAGAGGGAAAACCGGGTACACTTATCGATGAGCAAATTAAAGCAGCCTCCGAGATTGGTATTCGCTTTCATGCTACACGCGGTTCTATGTCGCTCGGGAAAAGCGATGGAGGGCTGCCTCCTGATGTTGTGGTTCAAAAAGAAAAGGTTATCCTCGAAGATTCCGAAAGGTTAATCAACACGTATCATGATAACCGGCGGTTCTCCATGCAAAAAATTGCACTGGCTCCCTGCTCCCCGTTTTCTGTTACCAAAGAATTGATGATTGAAACCAGAAAACTAGCCCGGGAAAAAGGGGTGATGCTTCATACTCATTTGGCTGAGACAATAGATGAGGAGAGATTTTGCCTGGAAATGTTTGGCAGGAGACCTGTTGAGCTCATGGCCGATTTGGGCTGGACAGGTTCCGATGTGTGGTTTGCCCACGTTATACACATTAATGAGGCGGAAATGAAACTACTCGATGGCGCCGGAGTAGCACACTGTCCTTCTTCCAACATGAAACTTTCCAGTGGTATTTGCCCTACCAGTGAACTGCTGGATGCCGGGGTAAAGCTAAGTATTGCCGTGGACGGCAGCGCTTCAAACGATGGCTCAAACATGTGGGAGGAAGTCAGAAGAGCCTATTTGTTGAATCACCTGAAATATGGCAGCAACGGACTGAACGCCTACCAAATCCTAAGATTGGCCACCAGAGGTGGTGCAGAAGTACTGGGCAGAAACGATATAGGTATACTTCAGGAAGGAATGGCTGCCGATATTGTTTTATTCGACTTGAACGACATTGCTTACACGGGTTCGCACGACCCGCTGGTCAGTATGGTAACCTGTGGTAATTCAAGTCTGGTAAAGATGACCATTATCAACGGAAGAGTGGTCGTAAAAGATGGAGAAGTATTAACAATAAACATGCACAAGATGAAAGAAAAAGCACACAAAACAGCTACCGACCTGGTTGAGTACCAAAGGCGTCATGTTTAAATAATTTTTTTCCTGCTTTACCAAAAGTATCTGATTATCATTATTTCATCAGGTAACCGGATCAAATTTCCGGATGAAATAAATCACACCGGAACCAAGCTCGGGGAACGTTTTCTTTATCCCCGGTCCATAAATACAGAAAAAACTCTCTTTTATATCCTAATTTTATAGAGCATTAAACTATATTATAC
>WFNG01000084.1 GCA_015488735.1 Bacteroidales bacterium
CGCTTATGGCCAAAGATATAGAAATAATGAAAGGTGGTTATGATGCACGGTACGGCGGTCGCGTAGGGGGTATCGTGAATATTTCGGGCATTACCGGAAACACCAAAAAAGTATCTTTTATTTTAAATGTCAACAACATGACCCTCAATTCACTGCTTGAGGTTCCGGTAACCCATAAATCGGCATTGGTTGTAGCTTTCAGGCATACCTATTTTAATCTTTACAACCCTACCAATCACACGGTACATCGCACGGGAAGCAATGGCACTGTTCAAAACATCAGTATTCACGTGGTTCCCGGTTATGTTTTCCGCGATATGAACATAAAATATTCGGGCAGGTCCGGAAAAACAGATCATTATTATCTCAGTATGTACGGTAGCAATGATGTTTTTCAATACAATATTGACCAGCCCATTCAGTTCCGAAGGATAATAAAAAACACACGGGAAGAAAATACCCAGACCGGAGATTCTTTTTTTTACGGAAAAAGCTGGAAAAAAGGGGCATCATCCAATTTTCTGGTCTCTTATTCCCTTTTACAGAAAAAGTATTCCAACTATTTTCGGCGTATAAAGACGTGGAACGACATAACGGATACCATCGACAAAACCCGTTCGCAAAACAACCTGAATGAATTCACCCTCAAGGCCGAAAACCTGTTTCCTGTTACCCCGCACCATACTTTTGAGTTTGGCGGAGGAATGGTTTGCAACAACAGCTCTTTCAAAGTGGATACGTTTAATGTGGCCATGTCGAATCTGAACAAGTCATCCACCAGGTTTTTTGCTTATTTCCAAGATGTTATTTCTATCGGAAAAGCGTTTTCTATCAAATCAGGAGGCAGAATAACTTATGCATATAACCTGCATAAAGTTTATCCGGAACCACGGATTTCTGTCATTTTCAAACCATCGTCGCATTGGACCTTTTCACTGGCGTGGGGTTTGTATAACCAGTTCATTTCCCAGACTTCAACAGTGGACAATGAGGGAAATTATCGTTATTTGTGGGCTGTTTGCGACAACCAGGAAATACCGGTTTTAAAAGCCATGCACAATGTGGCCGATATCAGCTTTTCGCAAAAAGGGTATATTATCAGTTTGGATGGATATTACAAAACGGTGGAAGGGCTGAGCCGTTTTTACCACCGCGGGGATATCATTGCCCCGGCCATATACCATGGAAAAGGCAGAAGTTTCGGACTGGATGTCATGTTAAAAAAAGATTACAGAGGCAGTACTTTCTGGATAGCTTACTCGCTCAGCCATACGGAAGAATTATTCGGTTATTTCCACAAACAGATATACCGCAGGGCTCCCCAGGATCAAAGAAATGAAGTGAAAGCGGGAGTTATGATCAACCTGCATCCTGTTTACCTTTCGGCCAGCTATGTGTACGGCTCCGGGTTTCCCATCGTTTACAATCAGGGAAAAAAAATAGGGAAAAATTATCCTTACAGCCGTCTGGATGTAGCTGCTTCATGGAAATTCCTGAACAGGAAACTGAAAGGGGAAATAGGATTATCCGTTTTAAACGTGTTGAATACCCAGAACATTAAATTTTCCAACTTTGAAAAAATCCCCTTAAACCAGACAAGTTCCATAAACCTTTATGCCAATGCCATTCCGTTTACACCGACGTTGTATTTAAAGTTCGGCTTTTAGCAGGAACAGTCCGGAACTTTCCATTTCCCTTGCTGTCTTTAAAAAAATACGTTCTTATTGTAAGGTTTTATACTTTTGTATTGTTAATTTTTCGCTTTATGATACACGACAACAAAGAAGTTATTCTTTTAAATATTTCGGGAAAAGACAAGCCCGGATTGACGGCTTCGCTAATGGAAATACTCGCGGAGTATAACGTAAACATTCTCGATATGGGCCAATCTGTTATCCATCAGGACCTCGGGCTCGGCATTCTGTTTGAAGTTCCAAAAGAATCAAAATCATCCAGTATTTTGAAAGACCTTCTTTTTAAAGCTTATGAATTGGGCACACACATAAAGTTCACGCCTATTCCTGTTAATAAGTACGAAGAGTGGGTGCAAAATCAAGGAAAAGAACGGTATATTATTACATTGTTGGCACCGAAACTGACAGCCTCAAATTTATCGCAGGTAGCAAAAGTTATTGTTGAGCAAAAGATGAATATCGATACTATCTCACGCTTATCGGGACGTAAATCCCTAATGAAGAAAGACAATATTACCAAGGCGGTAGTAGAATTTTCGGTTCGTGGTACACCGGTGGACATTGCATCCATGAAACAGGCCTTGCTTACCATTGCCTCAAAAAGCGATTTTGACATTGCTTTTCAGGAAGATAACGTTTTTCGCAGAAGCCGCAGATTGGTATGCTTCGACATGGATTCTACGCTGATTCAGACGGAAGTAATCAATGAACTGGCAAAAAAAGCAGGTGTTGGTGAGGAGGTAAAAAAAATCACGACACGGGCCATGCATGGTGAAATAGATTTCAAAGAGAGTTTTAAAGAACGGATATCTCTTCTAAAAGGCCTGGATGAGAAAGTTTTAAAGGAAATAGCAGAAAATCTCCCCATCACAGAAGGTGCCGAACGGCTATTGCGTACACTGAAACAGTATGGTTACCGTACAGCCATTCTCTCAGGCGGGTTTACCTATTTTGGGAATTATCTGAAAGCCAGGCTGGGTATAGATTATGTTTTTGCCAACGAACTGGAAATAAAAAACGGCAAACTTACCGGACGTCATCTGCATGAAATTGTGGATGGAAAAAGAAAGGCCGAGCTTTTGGAACTGCTTGCCTTTAAGGAAGATATTCATCTTGAACAGGTAATTGCCGTGGGCGACGGTGCTAATGATCTTCCCATGCTGGAAAAAGCCGGAATGGGTATTGCCTTCCATGCTAAACCTACAGTAAAAGCTTCGGCACAACATGCTATTTCCGTCAACGGATTAGATACAATTTTGTATTTGCTGGGTTTCCGCGACCGGGAAATCAATGTATAAAATAACCCGCCAGCGTTTTAACACGGGATATTAAATCCTGCAAGCAGGCAAAGAGCATCCTGGTTTAGTCATCACAAATTGCCATAACTGGTTAAATCGTGCGCGAAAACCGCCGGCACTACTCAGTAAAAAGTATCGCCACATGCGGTAAAACCGTTCTCCGTACTTGTCTTTCAACTGTGGCCAGGCTTTTTCAAAATTGGCATACCAGGCCATAAGTGTTTTATCATAATCAGGGCCAAAATTCTCTACGTCTTCTATCACAAACAGGTCTTCGGCAGATTTTGCAATTTGTGCCACAGAAGGAACCATGCCATGCGGAAAAATATATTTATCGGTCCAGGCATTTACGTAAGTTACGCTGGTATTGTTTCCAATGGTGTGTACCAGCGAAATACCCTCTTCTTTTAAACAACGGTCGACCACTTTCATATAAGTGTGATAATTTTTGTAGCCCACATGTTCGATAAAACCAATGGATAAAACAGCATCAAATTTTCCTTTCACTTCCCGGTAATCCTGAAAACGCAGTTCCACCGGCAGCCCCGTACAAAGCACTTTTCCCATTTCAATTTGTTCTTTCGAAATGCTTACGCCCACCACTTCCACGCCGTATTTTTCGGCAGCAAACCGGGCAAAACCTCCCCAGCCACAGCCAATATCCAGTACTTTCATGCCCGGTTTCAGTGCCAGCTTACGGCATATCAGGTCAAGTTTTGCTTCCTGTGCTTCATCCAGCGTTTTGGCATTTTTCCAATAGGCACTGGAATAGATCATCCTTTTATCCAGCATTTGCCGGAACAAATCATTTCCCAGGTCATAATGTTCCCGGCCTACTATTTTTGACTTGGATTTTGTCTGTTGGTTAAAAAGTCGTGTAGATAAGATAAAAAGAGCCGTTTTCAGGCTGCGTTTTATTTTCTGTTCAAGGTTAGCGCGCAAAATCTTATTGAAAAATTCATCCAGCGCTTCCACATCCCACCAGCCGTCCATATAGGACTCACCAACACCCAGCTCTGTTTCTGTAAGCCAGCGTTTGTAAGCCCGTTCGTCATGAACCTGGATATCCCATGGCCGACTACCGTTGAGTTCTACTCCGGCTTCGGTCAACAGAGATTGAATAACATCTTTTGCTTTCATGATTTTTGTCTTTAAGAACGTTTCCACAAAGTTACAAAAGGAATTCAGAAATATCAAGGAACTATCAGAGAAATAAGGAAATATACCTGCTATCCGGGAATGACTTTCGGATTGGAAGGAACAGATGAAAAATATAAGGACATTTGTGTCAAACCATAAATCAGAATGCTTCCGGAAGGATATCGTTGAGCATGTTCAAATAATTTTGGTACCGGAACTGTGGGAAAGAACCTTTTTCAACAGCCTCACGCACCGCACATCCGGGTTCGTTTACATGCAGACAATCAGAGAAACGGCATTGGTTCATCAACAGCCTGATTTCGGGAAACCGTTGTCCCAGCTCGGCCTTTTCAAAGGCTACCAGCCCAAACTCTTTTATTCCCGGTGTATCAATAATATCACCACCAAAAATTAACGGAAACATCGCTGCAAAAGTAGTGGTATGTTTGCCTTTGAGATGCACCTGGGAAATTTCTCCTTCTTTCAGGTTAAGGGAAGGATCTATCTTGTTAATCAGTGCCGACTTCCCCACACCCGAATGACCGGCAAGCAGGCTTACCCTGTCAGATAACATTGCTTTAAGCTCCTCAATATGAAAATCTTTCTTAGCAGAAGTTACCAAACAAGAATAACCGGCCGAAGAATAAACTTTCACAAGTTCATCCAGCTGTGTTTTTATTTCTTTATCATACAAATCAACTTTGTTGAAAACCAGTACAGCAGGAATATGATACGCCTCGGCAGTAACCAAAAAACGATCTATAAAACCGGTGGAGGTTCTGGGCTTTACCAGAGACCCGATAAGCACAGCCTGATCAAGATTAGAGGCAATGATATGGGAGGCTTTAGATAACTTGGTTGCTTTGCGGATGATATAATTTTTTCGCTCGTAAATATGCACTATTAAGCCGGTTTCGTCCGTTTCCGGCAATTTAAAATCCACCCTGTCTCCAACGGCAATGGGATTTGTGGTGCGGATACCTTTTATTTTAAACCGCCCTTTTAGCTTACAGTTGTACAGCACACCTGCGCCGGTTCTTACAACATACCAACTGCCTGTGGAGCGAACAACCACACCGTTTTTCAGACTATTCATGAAAAATGATAATGTTTTTTTACTGCCAAACGGATGTCCCAAACGCATTCCAGCCCATTTTCAAAAGTTACAAAATCGCCGGGTTGCAAATGGAAGTTTCCTTTTTCAGTTTCGATAAACACATCTCCTTCAAGAATAAGACATTGCTCTTCACCATCATAAGCCCACGGGAAACGAGAGACTTCTTTTTCCCAAACAGGCCACGAACGGATGCCCTTGCGGGCAATTTGTTCTTCGGATAATTTTTCAATTTTTACTGTAGCCATCTTTTTCTAAATATTAATCTGTTTCAGAAACAGCCTATAAAGGTACAACTAATTCTTCCTGTTAGTGAAGAAAAATTTTTTGTTTTTCAGATTTTACGGCTAATTCCTGTTTTGTGCGCTTTTCTTTGTTTTGTCTCTTTGGCAAGGCAATCCTATTACCGGCTATCTTTTCCGAATCCAGTAGGCGGGATTTTGCAGGATTTTGTCGTGCCATACTTCAAAATGAAGTTGGGTTTTGCCCTGCAGGTTGGTGTGAATAACACCCA
>WFNG01000085.1 GCA_015488735.1 Bacteroidales bacterium
GCTTTAACAAGTTTGGCAAGAACTATTTCCATGCGGTTTTGCAGCGGCCAGATAGCATTGGGATCAGCGGACGAGGTGTACCAGGGTGTAACCTTTAGCGGCATTTCGTACTCGTAATAATTTTGTGTGAAATCTGATCCAATGCGGATAAAGGCGGTTAAATCACCATCTTTCAGGTTCTCATTTGCCAGTAACTTTTCTGCGTGGACATACATCTTTATTTTCTTGTATTGCCGGAAATCGAAACTGGTATTTTTATAGGCGCCGCGCGCATCGCCATCCTGCAGGTTGACTACGGTAAATTGCAGCGATTGTTCATTAAGTCTGACATAATTTGTTGTCCCAAAATTTACTTCCCTTTTTATGCCGGGAGGGATGACATACGGAATAGGCGTACGGTTTGAATTTTCTTCCACGTTTACGGTAGAAACGATAAATTTGGTTTGGTTGCCGATGTCACCCGGCTGATATTCGCCCTGGGCCAGCAACGAATGCATATAGTTTCTCCACTCTCCGCGCACCAGTCCGAAAGTGGCAAACCGGCAAATAATTGGTTTTGAGAAGCCTTTCATAAACACCCGCATAAACCGGATGGATTGAAAGTTATCAATGTTTCCGACCACTTTTGTTGGCAACTGGATGGGAACTTTGAACTGATACCACTTTACGCTGGTTATATTGCCGTTGGGAAGACGGATGTTTCCTGCTTCATGCACATCGGTAATGTAATTTTTCCCCACTACCATTTGTGTTGGGTTGAGGTTAATGCGGTATTGAAAATAGCGTTCCGATTCGTTTAGCGTATTGTCGTGGTTGAGGTCTTCCTGGTTGGGCAGGTTGGTGGCACTGGTTTTGTATGCTTCCGGATTGGTAGCACTGGTAGGAGAGTTTCCTTCTGAATTATTGTAATTTTTATAGCGTTCCGAAATACTCGAATATTTTGGATTGTTGTCGTAATCTGTACCACGGTAATAATGGTAGTCATCACTGGAAGGGTCTTTTTCAGCTTCTTTATATGCTTCCGAGCCGCTTCCATAGCGGTCGTTGATAATTTTCAGGAAATTGTTTTTAAAAAAGGAGTCTTCTGCTTTATCTCCCAGGCCATCATATCCCACATCCTGAAATTTTCGCGAACCGGGAATATTGCTAAATGATTCTACCAGCGCTTGTTTGGTAGGAACACGGCCCCATATAGTGGTGTCTACATCTTTAACTACACTGGAAGTGGGAAGTCCGTTTTCGTAACTTTTCCGGCCATCGCGCAAAAGGTCTTCCGACACATCGCCCAAATCAATATACAACTGTCCGCCGTTGTTGGGGTCTTTTGTAAAAGGGTCCATCATCCAAAATTCGATGTATTGGATGTTGGCTGCCTGAAAATCGGTAGTTTCAAGGCTGCGCATAACACCGCCCCAGCGTGATTCAGGACGTGCCAGGCTGCCATCGGCATTCATTCCTGAAGAGTAAGGTGTAGGTTTTACATCGTAGTTATACGGGCCTCTTTCAGAAGGATAAAATGCCAGGTTCAGTACCGGAATGTTGGTTACCGTTCCATTGGGAATATCTTTGTTGGGGAAAACTTCTGTTTCCAGCACCTGACGTGTGGAATTTTTTGATATTTCATCTTTTGAAATATTCTTTGGCCTGTACACACCACGTGTATCGTAAAAAATTGTCGGGTCAATCACATACCAGGCAAACTTGGCTCTGTTTTTGCCATAATCTAATCCACTTCGGGAGTAGGCTTCCGGAAAAAGATTGGGCTGCCCCTGAGGTGTACTTGCCAAAAACCAGGAGTTTACATTCATGAGATCGATGGTTGATTTGGCACCTTCAAAATCATCAATGTAGCTGGTTCCCGATTTTCCCACTGTTTTGGAATGCCCCGGTAAAAACTGGGCCATTTCGGCATTAATATTTATTGTGGAAGGAATCTTTGGATTGGTTCCCGGCAGACTTGAGAAAATTTTGCTCAGCCATCGCGATTTGTTACTGTAGGCCATGTTTAACCCCCAGATGGTGTTGGAAATAGGATCTTCTCCATAGTTTATCTTTTGGGTCAGCGGCCGTTCATGCAGGTTCAGAATGGTTCCCCCAAGGTGAAGATGTTTGTTGAACTCATGATCAACATGAATTCCCATCATCCGCTTTTGTTGCAAGTTAAACATGGAGTTATTTTCCAGCGAAACGTGAATCGGTGTTCCCGAATTTAAGATTCCCTGGTTCAGAATGGTTACCCTTCCCAGTGTATAATCTACGGTATAATCTACATTTTCGGTTAACGGGACACCTCCCGCAGTAACTTTTACAGATCCGCGTGGAACATTCATGGCGTTTAAACTTATTCCCGAACCCGATTGTGATTTATAAAAACCTTCGATAATGTACTTGTTTTTATCGGGAAACTGTTCTGCTCCTGTTTTTGTCAGCGTATATAATGAATCAAAAGAATATTTGTTGGCCAGATCCGGATTGTTGGGAAAGACAGAGTCACGGATATATTCTCCAAAAGGTTCCAGCACGGTAAAATACAGCCGGCCATCGCTCGCCTGAAATGTTCCTCCCCGTGTTGCCGCGCCATCAATAAAATCGAAAAAACCATCTCCGCCGGGGATGGGATTCAACTGCTGATCCAGATTATCCAGCCCCAGCACATGGATTAATGGTACGCCTTTTACCTTTGCAGGGCCTTCCGTAAAATAGCCGGTGGGCACATCCCGGTTGTTGCCTGAATACAGAATATTTAGAATGAAACCCTGACGTTGTACCTGGTAGGCACCTATGGAATAAACATTTTTCATCATCAGGTTCCACATGGGCATGTGCGTGTTCAGCGTGTTGCTTTTCAGTAATTTAACAATAAGGTTTTTGGGGGATGTTATGCCCTGATCGGAAAATTCTCCAATTTGAAAAACACTGTCGTGACCGATAACAGTGTATTGTACAGCAACTGCCAGCACCTGATCCTGATTCAGGGAAGTGTTCAGCGAAATAAATCCCAGTTTTTTGTTAACTGTATATTCAGAAGGCTTTAGCCGGCGGGCATTTTCAAGTTTTACGAAATCCTGACCTGCAACAAAATAATTGTTTTTCCCAATGCCCAGCGGATCTCCTGTCAAATAAGTAGTAACCGTGTTTATATTGCGCAACTGCGTAGTGTCCAGGCGTTTTATAAGGTCGTTAGAGTTGTTGGTCGGAATAATACCGTTGGGAGATGGATGCACGTATTTGTTATAGATTTCTTTTTGTCTGCCTTCGCCCAAATCAGTAAAAGCAATAATATTACGATTTTCCTGGGTTGCAGGTCCAATATTGGTTACCCATACTTCTATTTTTGTAATGTTAACATCGGAGGAAATAATAGGCAGTGTACGCAATGCTTTTTCGTAATGATCGCGAAAATACTGGCTGATAAAAAAGTGCCGGTTATCTTCGTAATCCAGCGGCGTCAGTTTAAAGCTGTTTTGCTGTGCTCCGTTTTGAACCGTAATATTTTTTGTTTCGCTTTGCTGTTGCGAGAATACGGCTGTTACAGATGTCTTGCCAAACCGTAGTTTTGTTTTTACGCCGAACAAACTTTGTGCTCCGGTGATAAGTGTTGAGTTAAGAGGCAGGCTTACGTTTCCGGCTTCTATGCTTTGGATGATGTCATCTTTACTTCCTTTGTACTGTAGTTTCAGTTGATTTTCGAAGTTAAAAGATGATTCGGTATTATAAGCAGCTTTAAAGGTGAGTTTTGTCCCTATCCTGGCTGTTACATTCATTTGGACTTTCTCTTTGAAATCAAAATTAGTGGTGTGCCGTTGCCGTACGTCCAACGATGGGTCATCGCGGAAATTGGAAAGAACGCCAAAACTGATTTCAGCCGATCCCTGCGGACGGATATCAATGGCATTGCTGCCAAAAATCTGTTCAAAAGCTTTTCCTTTTATATAAAGTTTCGGGATAAGCCGCTTTCCTTTGTTGGTACCCTTTGTCAGTGTGTTTTGTTGCCAGTATTTTTCAATACCTTTTTTCATTTCCAGTTTCTGGTAGTCCTGAAAATCCAGTGTTGTGGGCGTGCGGTATTCAAAATTTCCTACTTTGGTAACGAATTCATACGAATTGGTTTTCGGATTGTAGATAATCTCCTGCTTTATGTTGTTAGGATTTCTAAGGTACAGCGGGCTTTGGTTCAGAGTGTCGAGATAGGGGTTGCCAGTAATATCCCTGAAGGGATAAATAAGCTGGTTGTGCAGGGTGTCTGTTAAAGTGCTGTCTGCTGTTTGTGCATGTGCAGAACTTGTTGGTAGTATGGCAATTGCCAATACAGCCAACAAGAAAAACAATTTATGCGAGAAGTAAAAATCGATATTCCTCAACTTATCTTTTTTTGCTAACATGAGCCGGTAAAGGCGATATTGTATCTATAAATTTTTTAAAGCCTCTTTTATCAATGCCTCAACACTGTCAAAAGCCGACTGCTTTAAAACTTTGTCCAGTACTTTTGAGGCGGTAGTTTTATTGAAACCAAGGATTAACAATCCAGATAACGCTTCATTTTTCATTGTATTGTGAGAAACACCAACTTTATCAGTAAAGATTTCCTGTTTTGTCAGTTTATCTTTTAAATCGACTACGATACGCTGGGCTGTTTTCGCACCAATACCTTTGACACTTTGCAAAACAAATGCATCCCCTGTTGTAATAGCGTTGTACGCTTCGTCTGTTGTTAGTGACGAAAGTACCAGTCTGGCTGTATTTGCCCCTACTCCCGATACGGAAATAAGCGCTCTGAACAAGAAGCGTTCTGTTTCGTCAGCAAAACCATAAAGGATCTGTGCATCTTCACGAACCACAAAATGAACATAAAGTTTTACAGATTCCTGATCTTTAATTTTTTCAAAAGTATTGAGCGAAATGTTAATCAGATAGCCTATTCCCTGATTGTCAATGATAACATACGTCGGGTTTTTTTCTGTCAACCTTCCGCTAAAATATTCGTACATGCGGTCGTTGGGTGTTATTTATATAATCAACTGAAAAAACAAAAATACAATTTATCCCTTACGAAAAACGAAGAAGCCTTGTTTTTTTCAATATGTCTTTGGGCAGCCCCTTGTAACAACAGGTTTTTAAGTGAATTGTAAACAGTGAACGACTTATAATTGTAAACTTTGTTGTAGCTGTTTAAAGCAGTTTCCGGTTTTGAATGACAATTGAATATGAAGTCCGCAAGTTACCTTTCTGCGCGGCTAAAGCACTCTTTTGTTACTTTTGCAAAAAAATTGTTATGGACGAACAGAGACTGACCAATATTTCCGAGCTGGGTGAATTCGGATTGATAGAACGCCTTACAAAAGACATAAAGCTGACACAAAAATCCACGGTTACCGGTGTGGGCGATGATGCAGCCGTATTGGATACCGGTGGTGAAGAATACAGCCTTGTTTCCACTGATGTGCTCATCGAAGGTGTTCATTTTGATATGGCATATACCCCTTTGATGCATCTGGGTTATAAATCGGCTGTTGTAAATTTCTCAGATATGGCCGCCATGAATGGTGTTCCCCGACAAATTGTTGTGGGGCTGGGTATCTCGTCCAAATACACACTGGAAGCGTTGGAAGAATTTTATGCCGGCATTAAAAAAGCCTGTACGCTTTATCACGTTGACTTTGTAGGGGGCGATACCAGCAGCAGTGTACACGGATTGTTTATTTCTATTACGGTAATTGGCACGGTGGAGAAAGATAAGATTACCTACCGAAAAGGAGCTAAGCCTAATGATATTTTGTGTGTTACAGGTGATTTGGGTGGCGCATACATGGGGTTGCTTGTGCTGGAAAGAGAAAAAAAGGTTTTTCAGGCTAATCCGGATATGCAACCCGAAATGGCCGGGAAGGAATATATTCTGGAAAGGCAGTTAAAACCGGAAGCCCGTACTGATATGGTAAAAAAGTTAAAAGAAAAGGGAATTGTTCCTACTGCCATGATTGATATTTCCGATGGTCTGGCTTCTGAAGCACTTCATATAGCCAAATCATCTGGTACGGGAGTTGTTATTTACGAAGAAAAGATTCCCATTGACCAAAACACTTTTGATACTGCCCGTGAATTTAAAATGGTACCCTCATTATCGGCTTTGAATGGCGGGGAAGACTATGA
>WFNG01000086.1 GCA_015488735.1 Bacteroidales bacterium
CCCACACAACTCAATTACAGCCTGGAAACAAAGCGTATTAAGAATCTGTTTTTTGCAGGCCAAATCAATGGCACTACGGGATATGAAGAAGCTGGTGCCCAAGGTCTAATGGCAGGAATCAATGCGCATTTAAAAATAAACCAAAAAGAGCCCTTTATTCTAAAAAGAGCCGAAGCGTATATCGGTGTGCTGATTGACGATTTAATTACAAAAGGAGTGGATGAACCTTACCGCATGTTCACGTCACGTGCCGAACACCGGATACTACTACGCCAGGACAATGCAGACCGCAGGCTAACGAAAAAAGGATACGATCTAGGACTGGCAACAAAGGAAAGATATTTAAAATACCAGGAAAAAGAGAGTAAGGTAAGAAATATAATTAACTTTATTAACAGTGAAAGTATAAGCCCCGGGCAAATAAACACAACGCTTACAGAAAAAAATACTACGCCATTAAAACAGAAGGTAAAGCTTTCTACCGTATTGTTAAGACCACAAATTAATCTTGGGGCTTTAATTGCCGGAAATAAAAAACTACAAAAATTCGTTTCAGAACACAACATCGATAAAGAAATTTTAGAATCAGCAGAGATTCAGATTAAATATGAAGGTTACATAAAAAAGGAGGAAGAAATAGCCAGAAAACTTGACAAATTTGAAAGTATTATTTTAAAAGAAAATTTTGATTATAACAGCCTTCAATCAATTTCCACAGAGGCACGTGAAAAACTAACCAAATTAAAACCGAAAACAATTGGTCAGGCTTCTCGTATCAGTGGCGTTTCGCCATCCGATATCAATGTTCTGCTGGTATTTTTAGGCCGATAAAATGAAATGTTTCACGTGAAACAATCCGCATGAAAAAGATATTAACGTGTCCCGTTTGCCAATCCACAAACATTATTAAAAAATTCGATGTGAAAGACTATTTTCTCACACAGGAAAATTTTTCTATTTGGCAATGTAAAAGTTGTGGGTTGTTATTCACCAATCCGATTCCTAAAGGGCAAAATTTGGGAAAATATTATGAATCGCCGGATTATCTTTCTCACGATACATCAAGCAGTGGTGTTATCGGAAAACTTTATCAATTTTTACGAAAAATAAATATCGCGCGAAAATATAAAATCATAACCAATCTTAAAAACTCAGGAAACATTCTGGATATCGGATGCGGGACAGGAGAATTGCTCAATTACTTTCAAAACCAAAACTGGAGTTGCCTCGGAATAGAACCAAATGAGCCGGCAAGGAAATTTGCCAAAGCGCACTACAATTTAAAAGTAGAGGAGGAGCAAAGCCTGGAAACTATTCCATCACAATCGTTTGATATTATTAGTATGTGGCATGTACTGGAACACGTACCCGATGTGAACGAACGAATTATTCAGGTAAAGCGAATACTTAAGAATAATGGGCACCTGATTATTGCCCTGCCCAATCCCATTTCCCGGGATTCAAATTATTATAAAACTTATTGGGCAGGTCTTGATGTACCAAGACATTTATATCATTTTTCTCCACAAGCATTTGAAAATCTTGCCAACAGACATAATTTAGAAATTATTCATACACTACCCTTAAAAATGGATGCATATTATGTGTCGCTCCTGAGTGAACGATATATGAAAAATACCATGCCTGTTTTTCGCGCCCTATTGAACGGTACAAAATCTAACCTCTCTGCAAAGAAAACAGGAAACTATTCCAGCTTAATTTATGTTCTAAACAAAAAATAATTTTTGGCACAAAAAGATTCATATAACCAAGCCATAATCCATTCGGTATAAAACGTCAATCTATTTTTCGTACTTTTACCTATCCTTTCAGGAAAATAAATTACATGAAACAAGTTGGCAGCCATAATCCATTTTTAACCTATCTGCTTTATGCAGGCGGATTTTTCCTTCTTATCATTGCGTTCTTTGGTCTACGGTATGTATCAGAAATAAAATACAGACCGGATTCATTGGTTAAAAGAACAAATAAAGTGTTTTATAGGACTGGTATTCAATGTGTTACAACATCAGGAAAGGTATTCAGTTTCGTTGACCAGAAAAATGGAGTAGATTGGAAAAGATTAAACCGTCAACTATCTGATATAGGGGCAGATATACTCATACTGAAAGATGATTCGATAATTTACTGGAATAATAACCAGATTCCTGTGAATCTGATATTTTCCATGACCAACAAAAAGTTAGAAGTTTTATTCCCCGGCAGCAGTATTTACGAAGGGATAAAAAGTACCCGGGGGAAATATACCGTGGGTGTATTTTTTCCATTAACAAAAAAAACACTTCCCTATGGTGTTAAAATCGAACAACATGTAAAAACAGGAAAAAACCGCCATCCCATACGGCAGCTCAATATAACACTAATCATAAAGCCCGGGGTATTGCCTCCTCAAATATTATCCATTCTGTTTTTGTTATATGCCACTCTCGTTCTGTTTGTCATTCTTCTTCTATCACTTTTATACAAAAAATTTGAGGGAAGAATTACACAACATCATGTTCTCCTTTTCATATTTTCATTTTTTATAGACCTGATACTTATCAGAGTATTACTCTATTATATTGGCTTTCCTTCCATATTTAAAAGTTCTTTTTGGGTTTCCGGACAAATTACAAACATACCAGCTTTTAAATCTCCTGGTGATTTAGTACTGAATTTGATTATATTTTTTGTTGGTTTGATGGTGTTGGTTCGCTATTTTAAGAAACCACATCAACCTTGGAAAAGCCTGGTGCTTCTAAAATTATTCCTGACCCAATTGGTTCTATTCATCCTGCCTGTATTATTATTCCTAATTACCGAAGGATTTTTACAGAACGGTGGTCTCATTCTTTTTCCCGAAAATGTTTATTTCAGCCTGACAGGATTTATACGTCTCTTATTGTTACTTGTAGTTAACCTATTGCTATATTTATGGATAGATGCTTTTATCTGTTTTTATAAAAGAAAAGAGACCTCCTTTTGGCAAATTATTTTAACTTTAACAACGGTAGCTTTATTATTTCTATGGCTCACCGAAATTGAAAACACCATCATCTTTCTTACGTATGGCGTGATTCTTTTTCTGGCAGTAATTTTCTGGTTTATTGAGCGTCAAAAGAAACCCTATTTTCATAGTATTCTGACAATCCTTGTGCTGTCGCTAGCAGCAACTTTTATATTAAATATGAATGAGCTTGAAAACCGAAATGCCCATCAACGCTTTACCGCCAATTTACTTACTCAAAAACAGGATCCATTTCTGCAATATATTCTTAAAAACCAATCTGAAGCCATTCTGAGCGACACAAATATTATAAAGACAATATTATCCCGAAGCGGAGGTAAAGAACACTATTTATCCAACTATTTAAACAAGAAGTATTTCCGTGGTATGCTGTCGGCCTACAGCAGGCAGGTAACATTGTGCGAACCCGGACAACAACTCGAAATACAACCGGATAATAAGGTGGTGGGCTGCGATGCTTTTTTCAGGCAGTTACAAGGAGAAGTAGTGGACTCCAGTAAGGATTTTGAATTATCATTGGTAAACAACTCCAGCGAAAGTATCTATTACCTCGCAACCTTCCACTTTCCAAACTTATTGAATAATAAAGCAGGGGTAAACCTTTACATCGAATTTTATACAACAATTATCCCCAAAGGGCTTGGATATCCGGAACTCTTACAGGATGCAGGTTCAGAAAAACTTCATCTTTCAGGTTACTCTTTCGCTTTTTATGAACAGGGGAAACTAGAATATAAATTTGGAGATTATCTATATCCCATAGATCTTTCCGATTTTAAACGAGCGCCATTCCGAACTTTTTTCCACAAGGATGGTTACACACATTACATGCTGCCATCTGATAAAACCGAAATACTTCTTGTAAGCAGGCCATCACTAACACTTTCGGGCTGGTTGTTACCTTTCTCTTTACTTTTCATACTGTCAGGCTTCTTACTTTTAGTCTATATTTCCTTTAAATATGGAAAACAGATTCTTGAAACATTAAGTTATTCATTCAGCACACGGCTACAACTAACATTTTTTTCAACCATGCTGATCGTTTTCTTTGTCTTAACAGCCATAATACTGTACTATTTTAATACAAATAACCAGCAATCCATAAGTAACAATTTAAAGGAAAAAACACATTCGGTAATGATAGAGTTACAGCATAAATTAGCGCCCTATGGAAATACAGCACTACAAAACAAACAGGAAACCCAATCATATCTGCAAAAGCTTTCAATGGTATTTTTCTCAGATATAAACCTTTATGATAATGCCGGAGAATTAATTGTTTCATCCCGACCCGAAATATTCAACCGCGAATTACAATCGAGACTTATCAGCCCGAAAGCTTTTACAGAAATAGAAAAAGAACATAAATTATTTTATCTGGGAAAAGAAAAAATCCGACATGTAGAATTCTACTCATCTTACGCTCCCTTTATTCTCGATAACGGCATAACAGCCGGAATCATAAATCTCCCCTATTTCGCACGGCAATCTGAATTGCAGCATACCTACTATCAAATGCTGACAAACCTCATTAATCTATTTGTCATTACCGGAATGTTGGGCATGCTTTTAATGATTTATTTATCGCGGCTGCTAACACGCCCGCTCAATATTTTACAACATAAAATAACTTCTGTCAGTATCGAACGCCAAAACGAAAAAATAGAGTGGAACCGGAATGATGAAATAGGGAAACTGATAAAAGCTTACAACCAGATGGTGGAAAAACTGGAAGAAAGTGCCAGGCTGATAAAATATTCAGCGCGCGAAAAGGCATGGCGCGAAATGGCCAGACAGATTGCACACGAAATAAGAAATCCACTTACACCCATGAAGCTAAACGTGCAATATCTGCAGAAGCTCTACTCGGCAAAGGATCCATCGTTTGATGAGAAATTTAAGTCCGTAAGCCGCTCGTTGATAAATCAAATTGATACAATGAATGAGGTAGCCGGGATGTTTTCTGATTTCTCCAAAATTAAAATACCTATAAATGAAAAAGCAAATCTGATAGAAGCCATAACCTCAACAGCAACGTTGTTCAGGAAATCATACAAGATAAAAATTAATGTTGATTCTGAATACGAAAACGTGGAGGTTAGTACATCCATGCAGGATTTATTGAGAATTTTCAATAATCTATTGAAAAACGCAGTCCAGTCAATGGAAAATACTTCCGAAAACAGTATCACCATTCAGGTTTTTCAACAAAAAAAATACGCAGAAGTTCGCGTAACCGATACTGGCCGAGGAATTGATGAGGAAGATAAAGAACATATTTTTCAACCTTATTTTACAACTAAGTCAAAAGGGACAGGGTTAGGCTTAGCCATCGTAAAGAACCTAATGACTGAAACCGGTGGAGAAATACTTTTTATATCTGAAAAAGGCCTGGGAACAACATTTGTCCTAAAATTTCCACTATCTATGAAATAGATATCAATACCAATTCAGAACCTCAAAAAACAAATTGAAATATCAAAACAATTTATGGTAATCATTTATCCTGAAGATTTAATCTAAGAATGATACGAGAGAAAAATACCCGGAGAACTCAGGTTAATAATTATTTCCCGCTCCACACAAATCACTTATTTTTGCAAAAACATTTGATTTTGCAAAAACATTTCCGTACATCCATACGCTATTTGCTGATAGCTGCAATGGTGATGCTGTTTTTTACAACAGCGCATGCGCAGAAAAGAACACAGATTCAAATCATTCATGCTGATCATTATCGTTTTAACGCTAAATTTAACAAAGATATTCAACAACTTATTGGCCATGTAAAATTAAAACAGGATTCTACGCTTTTTATTTGTGACAGTGCTTATCTAAACGACAAAATCAGAAATCTTGATGCTTTTGGTCATGTTCACATTAACGTTAACGACACGCTTAACCTGTATGGCGACCGGTTACATTATAATGGGAAAAAGCGTATAGGAGAGCTTTTTGGAAATGTAAAGCTGAAAGATCCCAGAGCCTTACTTACCACCAGCCATTTGGTTTTCAATCGGTTCAGCGGCCTGGCTTTTTACGATGTGGGAGGAACCATTGTTTCCGATTCTAATGTGCTAAAAAGCCAACAGGGCGAATACAACACAAAGACCAAAATATTTTATTTCAAAAATAATGTCGTCCTCACCAACCCGGATCAGGTTACGCATGCCGATACACTAATTTACAATACGATTAACAAAACAGCATATTTCAGAGGGCCAACACATATCAAGGGTAACCACAGCGTTGTTAAATGTGTGAATGGCTGGTACAATACACAAACTAATAAGGTTACCTTGCGGAAAAACCCTGAGATTTCCAGTAGCGAACAACAACTTTGGGCTGATAGCATTCACTACAATAATCATACTGGTTTTGGGCGTGCTTTTGGCAATATCCGGGTACTCGACACTTTACACAATCTTCTGATAAAAGGGCATGTAGCTGAATTATGGAATAACCAGGGGGTAACTTTTGTTACAGATAGTGCTGTTGCCATCACGTATGATAAAGAGGACTCGCTTTTTCTGCATGCCGACACTCTATGGATTCATTTTAACCGAAAGCATCAGGCAAAGAAAATGCTGGCTTATCATTCTGTACGTTTTTACAGAGCAGACCTGCAGGGAAAGTGTGACTCTCTGGCATATGCTGTTAGCGACTCAATTATCCGTCTTTACCATTCACCGGTTTTATGGACAGGAAAAAATCAGCTGACTGCCGACTCGGTTTTTCTGGTTATCCACGACAACCAAATGGATTCATTAACGCTTTTTAACACAGCGTTTATTATATCGAATGATAGTATGGATAATTATAACCAAATAGAAGGCCGCAACATGGTTGGATATTTTCACAAGAATCAGCTTTACCAACTAAAAGTGGATGGAAATGCCCAATCAATTTACTGGGTCAGAGATGAACACAAACGTTTAATCGGTATTAATAAAGCAGAGTCAAGCTATATGACTATCGGGGTGAAAAACAACAAAATACAAACAATTAATTATATTGAAAAAGCCACAGAAACCATGTATCCCGAAAAGGATTTACCAAAGCCGGGAAGAATTTTGAAAGGCTTCTCATGGTACGAAACTCTGCGTCCCACCTCAAAATACGATATTTTTAAAAAAAGCAGTAAACTGATTAAACATCAAAATAGTTTGCAATTACTTTGAAATTCAAATAGAACAATCAGCCAACTAAAATATAGAGAACTTTAAATAACGATGTGGGTTTTTGCGAAGGTCCTTCAAAAGTTTATCCAAATCAACGACAGACTTGTTCAGCTCATGATACAAACTATCATTCACTATAAGCTGGCCAACGGTTCCTTTTCCCTTGTTAATATTGGCAAGCAACAGATTAATATGCTTCAGGGAAGCCTTTGTTTGCCTAATGGTACCAGCAAGATCAGAGTTCGCCAAAGAATCGCTAATATTTTTAAAATTATAAATGGTCGTCTTCAAATTTCCGCGGCTGCTACTCAATGCACCGGAAAGTGAATCAAGATTTGCTAATGTATTACCAACATGCGCTTTGTTGTCTTTAACCATCTCTTTAAGCTGGGCAGTCGTAATTCTTAAATTATGAAGCGTACCGGCAATATCTGAAATACTTGTTTTTAAATTTCCTTCTCCGTTCTTTGCAAAAAGGCCAGCCAAACTTTTAACAAGCGTATCCACGTTAGAAAGTATACGCTCTGCCCGTTCTTTCATGGGAGCCAACGCCGAGTTAACCTCATCTTTTAATGTTACTTCCACGCTTCCCCGGAGGGTATCTCCGCTGTGCGCAAGTATTTTTGAATTTCCCAGTTTCAAATCTACAGATTTGGCACCCAAAAGCGTTGCATTAACAATACGGGCAACAGAATTTTTTGGAATGGGAAATTTGGTTTTGATCAGAAAAGCCACAATCAAATCACCCGAATGATCAGGGGTAAAAGTAATTTTGTTGACAGAACCTACCTGTTTGCCATTTATTGTTACCGGATTTGCAGTAACCAACCCGTCAATTTTATGGTAGCGGCTATACAATATTGTTTGTTTCGAAAACAAATCTTTACCCTTCAGAAAATTGTATCCCCATACAAATATGACAATAGCAAAAATAAAAGAGATGCCGATATATACTACAGTACTTTTCTTCACAATTCTGGTATTTCTTAAACGTTTTATAAAAAATAGTTAAAGCAAAAGTACAAAATATTTACTTTCCGGTTTTTTCAATTTCTTTGGCCTTGCTTAAACTGATTCTCCTGTTTTGGTAAAAGGCAACCACAAAGGCATCGCGGTATCCTTTGCTTCGCACAAAATGTTGATGCAAAATAGCATGAGACAAAGTTTTAAAATGACCCGACGTATATTTGTAAAGTCCGTTATTCTTATAGTAGCTTACTTCAGGAACAGGTTTAAAACGTACGGCGCTATTGCGAATAAGATGGCCGGCAGTATAAAACTGAACCCGGTAATCAACAGAGGCCTTTTTGTATTTGTTAATCCTAACGGAAGTATGGCCGGGCCTTACTATGGCATTTTCTTTTTCAAATTCAATCTTATACGCCTTAAAAGCATGATAAATAGCTGATGCAATTTGCGTTTGACCTGTTTTTGATAACAAATATTTTTCCTCCTTCGGGTTGCTCAAAAAGCCTGTTTCTATGAGAACACTGGGCATAGTGGTTCGCCAAAGCACCAAAAACCCGGCCTGAGCCACACCCCTTGCCTTTCGTCCGGCTCGATAATGCATCTGTTGTTCCACCTTATTGGCAAAATCAAGACTCTCTTTCAGATAAGGACTCTGAAAAAGGCTAAGTGTAATATAAGATTCAGGAGAATTATCGAATCCATTATATTTTTTTGGATTATCCTCATACAAAATGGCAGCATTTTCCTTTTGTGCTACAGCAAGATTAGCCTTATTCTTATACAAACCCAGCACATACGTTTCGGCACCGTAGGGCTTTGGGCTGGGGCTTGAGTTGCAATGAATTGAAATAAAAAGATCGGCATGATTCTCATTGGCAATCTCAGCACGTTTATAAAGTGGAATAAAACGATCGGTTTTACGGGTATAAATAACCCTGACACCAGGCATATTCTGCTGAATATCATGCCCGAGCTTTAAGGCAATAGCCAACGTAATGTTTTTTTCATGGGAGTGCTTTCCTGAAGCACCGGGGTCCTTTCCACCATGTCCGGCATCAATTACAACTGTAGAAATTTTAACGCCCCGCTGTGCGAAAATATTTGTTGAAAATAAAATAGCTGCCCCCAACACAATAGTTGAGAAAAGCCCGCGTTTGAAAACGCCTGATTTAAATATAGACCCTATATTTGCAAAAGTTGTCATCGGTGTGTTTTATTATAAACAAAAGTAAAAGAAACATTTTGTCCAGAAGAGGTTTGTCCGGTAAATTATTAACATCTGTTTGGTTTATATATCTGCTCTTTGTTGTAGCTTTTCAGTCGGAGGCTGCCGTATTGCAGGTTTATTCCGATACAACATCGCGTTTGCCATCCGACACACTAATATCCAACGACAGTATTCCGCATACCGACACCGCCAAACAGGCTCCTCCAATGAATCTGGAAGCTAAGCTGATTCGTCATGCAGATGACTCCATAGTTCAGAATCTGGCTAACCGGGAAGTCTATCTTTATGGGAATGCAGAAGTAACCTATGGAGATATTGATCTAAAAGCTGCTTTTATCCGGGTTAATTTTAACAAAAAAACGGTTTTTGCCCGTGGTGTTAAAGACTCTACCGGAAAAATAGTAGGAAAGCCCGTTTTTAAACAAGGCAACGAAACTTTTGAGACCAAAACTATTCTTTATAATTTCGTTACCAAAAAAGGTATTATCCATGATGTACGAACCAAAGAAGATCAGGGTTATCTGCACAGTAAGGTTGTAAAACGCATGCCTGACAACTCGGTAAATGTCAAGAACGGCTATTTTACAACCTGCGATAACCAACCACCTGACTATGAATTTAGGTTTGGGAAAGCACGGGTTATACCACAAAAACTTATTGTTACAGGCCCTGTTTATATGGAAATAGAAGGTGTACCCATGCCACTGGCATTGCCCTTTGGAATTTTCCCCAACAACCCTAAACGACAAAGTGGTTTTATTGTACCAACTTATGGCGAGTCGGCAAACAGGGGCTTTTATCTTGAAGGAGGTGGGTTTTTCTGGGCAGCAAGTGATTATTTCACACTAAAAGTTACAGGAGATATTTTTACCGGTGGCAGTTGGAAAATAGCTCCCGTTCTCACCTACAGAAAACGTTACAAATATAGCGGGGTCCTGGCTTTTTCCATGGCTAGAAATATTATCAACACCAAAGGTGATCCGGATTATTCCAACTCCAAAGATTTCAGAGTCAGGTGGACCTATAATCAGGATCCAAA
Source organism: Bacteroidales bacterium (assembly GCA_015488735.1). Taxonomy (GTDB): domain Bacteria; phylum Bacteroidota; class Bacteroidia; order Bacteroidales; family F082; genus Sulfidibacterium. The sequence goes on from WFNG01000086.1 coordinate 10,446, forward strand.
AGCCCATCCCAACAGTTCATTTTCAGCCAATGTTAATATTATCACCAGCAATTATGTTAAATACAACACCGTAAACGCAAATACTTATCTTTCCAATCAATTTCAGTCGAGTGTTGCTTACCAGAAAAGCTGGGACGGAAAATATTTTCTGACAGCAAGTGCCAGCCACAGTCAAAATACCCAAACACATGCTGTGCAGGTAACGCTTCCCGAACTTACCTTCACAGTAAACCAGTTTTATCCCTTTCGTAAAAAAAACGGCACTTCTAAAAGTGCTTTTTCCAATCTGAGCATATCCTACTCGATGGCAGCGAAAAACACGATTAACACCACAGACTCGATGCTTTTCAAACCATCAACTTTTTCACATCATATGGAAAACGGAATTATTCACAAAATACCCATCAGCCTTCCCTTAAAAGTACTTAAATACTTCACACTCAGCACTTCGGCTAATTTTACCGATCGCATGTATTTTCAAAGTTTACGAGAACATTGGGTCAGTGATACTTCCGCAGCGCACGGACATTTGGTCATCGATACCATTCCCGGTTTTAATAACATTTTTGACTTTGGTATAAGTACATCGCTCTCCACAAAGATTTATGGGATGCTTCGCTTTAAAAAGGGCTTTTTAAGAGCTGTTAGACATGTGATGACCCCTTCCATCGGCTTTGCTTATGTCCCGGATTTTGGTAATGAAAAGTGGGGTTATACAGGACATTATTATGACACCCTTGGCAGACAGGTAACTTATTCAAAATTCGGAGGGCAGGGTTTTGTGTATGGAGCTCCCGGAACACAAAAAGTTGGAAATATTAATTTTAGCCTGGCCAATAGTCTCGAAATAAAAGTCCGCTCCCGAAAAGATACAGTTACTGGTTTAAAAAAAATCCCGCTTATTCAGAATTTTACCATTTCCGGAAATTATAATTTTGCCCGCGATTCCCTGAAAATGTCCAACCTCTATCTCTCAGGAAGAACAACCTTATGGAAAGGCCTCACACTTCAGTATTCCAGTGTGCTTAATCCCTATGTTGTGGATTCAATGGGACGCTCCATAAACAAAACCGAATGGCAGGTGAACCATCGTCTTTTCAGGATAGACAACACAGCATGGAACGTAAGCTTTAACTTTAACCTCAGCGATAAAGACTTTAAAAAAGGTTCAAAGAAAAAAAGTAAAGAAAAATTAGCACAAGAAAAGAAGATTCTTAAACAAGCTCCGGAATCAGAAGCCAACAACATTCTGAATCATCCGGATGAATATATAAACTGGAATGTCTCGTGGAGTTTAAACCTGAGCTATCATTTTACCTATACAAACGTGAAAAGTTATATTAACCAGGTGTGGAGCCCGCGAAAAACACTGGTACAAACACTTGGACTTTCCGGCCAAATAAACATCACACCCAATTGGAAATTTACTTTTCGCACGGGTTGGGATTTTACCAGCAACCAACTTTCCTATACGTCAGTAAATTTGTATCGGAATTTGCACTGCTGGGAAATGCGTTTTAGCTGGATACCCATTGGCCCCCGTAAAAGCTGGAATTTTACGATTAACGTAAAAGCGTCTATTTTGAAGGATTTAAAACTTACCAAAAAGAAGGATTTTCGCGACAGTTATTGATCAGTATGTAAAATTATGACAGAAAAGATAAATCATTAATTTTGCGAAGCATAAAAAATAAATATTTAATATATCAGTTATTTAAGTAAACCGCCGCTTTGAAATTTATCAAAACCAATAGTATTCTTTTCGCGCTTGTTTTATTTGGTATTGGGATGAGCTTTTCGTCCTGCTCCACCAAAAGAAACACAGCTATGGCCCGAGGCTACCATAACCTCACCAGCCACTATAATGTCTATTGGAACGGGAAGCAGAACCTGATAGCCGGTGCAGATTATCTTCGGCAAAACGCAAAAGACAACTATGCCAAAATATTGCCGGTTTTTAATTACGGTGGAAAAAAACTGGCGGCACAAATGTCGTCCAGAATGAAACTTACCATTAAAAAAGCGGCCATGGCCATTCAAAATCATTCCATGGTTTTCGGTCGTAAAGAACGAATACGATGGGTTAGGGAAAGTTATCTAATGATGGGGCAGGCCTTTTTTTACAAACACGATTTTACCGGAGCACGCAGGGTTTTTGATTTTATTCAAAAGAAATACAATTTCAGTCCAATCCATTATTTTGGAACATTATGGCTGGCCAAAACTTATATCGAAACAAAACAGTTTGGCAAGGCCGAAGCAGCATTGAACTTACTTTCCAGCCAACAAAATAAAAAAGATTTTCCTAAAGAGGTGAAAAACAGACTTCCCCTGGTTTATGCCAACCTGTACCTGGCAGAGAAAAATCCGTCAGCAGCCTATCCGTTTCTTGAAAAAAGTATTGACGTAACCCACGACAAAGATCTGCTGAGTCGTGTCTATTTTATTATGGGACAGATAAACAGAGTGGAAGGACATTTGAAGCAGGCCGGCAGCTATTTTACAAAAGTTATTAAACGGAATCCTCCCTTTCAAATGGATTTTGAAGCCCGTCTGAATCTTGCCAAAAGTTACAATGCTGCCAATGGTGATGGAAAATATATCGTGAAAACGCTGGAAAAAATGGCCCGCAAAAACCAATATCAAATTTATCGCGATCAGATTTATTTTGCCCTGGCAGAAGTTGCAGAAAAGAATAATAACGACAGTCTTATGGTGCATTATTTAAGACTTTCGGTTAGCAACAGCAAGGATAACAATTACCAAAAATCAACCGCATCATTAAAACTCGCCGAAGATTATTTTAAACATGGAAATTATGTCCCGGCAGAGGCTTATTACGATACTGCTGTTCAGTTTTTACCCAAAGATTATCCGCATTATGCACAAATCAAGAATAAATCGCTGGTATTGTCACAATTGGTAATTAATTTACAATCCATTAGTACTCAGGATAGTTTACAACGACTTGCCCGAATGGATACAACGCAACTGTATGCACTTATTGATAAAAAAATTGCAGCCTTCAGAGCGGCATTGGTGAAGAAGGAAAAAATGGCTGAGGCAGCAGCTACGGGAAACAACATACCGGGACAGCTTCCCGGTAACAACACGAATATGTATCCGGGAGGGGCTGGAAAATCAGGAGAATGGTATTTTTACAACAAAACAGCTCTGGCTCAGGGATACAATAACTTTCTAAGAAAATGGGGACCAAGGAAATTAGAAGATTTGTGGTTTCTGAGCGATAAAAATACCACAATGGTTAATGCAGGAATAGCAGAAGAAGGAAATACGCCTACAGGAAAATTAACTTCGAAAACAAGAAACAAGAAACATTTGCCTACAGGCCCCGAAACACGAGAATATTACCTGAAAGGACTTCCCCGTACAGAAAAACAATTCCAGCTATCAGATTCTCTTATTGTGAATAGCTACAGTAAGTTAGGTTTCTTGTATCTGGAAGAATTAAACGACACAACAGATGCTTTAAAAACATACCTCGATTTCCAGGTTAAATATCCCGACAATCAATTTCGCCTGCAGAACTGGTATCATCTGTATAAAATTTACTCCGGACTCGGAAAAACCGGTAAAGCAACATACTACAAAGATCTTATTCTGGATAGCTATCCCGCCAGCCTTTATGCCAAAGTGCTGAATGACCCCGACTATTATAAAAAGTTGGAAAGTAAGCACAACGAAGCTGAAAAACTATACGGCCGTACTTACCAGGCTTTTGAACGCGGGCAATATTACCGGGTGATAGCCTATGCCAACCGGGCACAGGAAAAATATCCTGACGATACAACCATTGCTCCGCGTTTTATGTATCTGCGGGCACTCTCTTTGGGAAAAGTTAATGTTCCGGATACGCTATACAAAACACTGGTACAACTTATTACAAAATATCCCCACAGCCCGTTGGTAAACCGGGCACAGGCTATCATCAAAATGTTACAACTCGATTATGGGATAGGAATAAGTGCAAAAGAAAGGGCTGCGTTACTGGCTGCACAAAAACGGAAAAAAGGCCTTGGAGATTATGTGTACAACAGTAAAGCTCAGCAGTTTGTTTTGTTGCTGGCCAACCGAAGAAATGTAAATATACGCGCATTAGAAACCCGGTTATCGGATTTTAACCAAAAATACTTCAGGCAAAACCCGCTTCAGATAAACAGCCTTACGTTGGATAATAACGACAACCTGTTGCTTATACGGCAATTTGTAAACCAACAGAATGCCATGGTATATTACAAGAGTCTGGCAAAAGACCCTTACGTTTTTTCGGGTATCCTGAAAAAAAATTACCAGCTTTTTGTTATCTCTAAAGAGAATTATCCCTTATTTTACAAAGAAAAGAACGTGAAAGTTTACCAACGGTTTTTTAATGAATATTATCAAAAATAAAAAGACGAAGTGCCCAGGTGGCCAATGAAATCTAAAACTATATACACATGAAAAAATATTCTGCTGGTAGCAACAACGAATCGCAGGTTCCAAACATTATTTCATTTGGCACCAAAGTAACAGGTCAAATAGAGTCAGACGGCGATGTGCGTATCGATGGAGCTCTTTCGGGCAAAATTATTGCCAAAGGAAAAGTAGTCATTGGAAAAGATGGTGTTGTGGATGGAGAAATCCATTGTAAAAATACCGATATTTCAGGAAAAGTGAGTGCTAATATGGAGGTTAAAGAACTGACAATTCTTAAAACAACAGCCGTTTTTAAAGGAGATGTAAGTACCGCAAAGATTTCTATCGAAACAGGAGCCAAATTTACAGGGAATTGTAAAATGGCAGGTATGGAAACGGATAAAATCAAAAATGAAGGAAAAAAAGGATAAACAAAGTCAGCTGAAATTTTATGCTATTTATTCCTCCCTGGCCATCCAAATGGCCGTTATTGTCGTTGCAGGAGCCTTTGGCGGCAGAGAGCTGGATAAATGGCTGCAATGGCATTTCCCCGTTTTCACGGTTGTACTGACCATTCTTGGTATCGTTCTATCCATTCTTTATGCAATACGTGAAATTTTTAAACATCAGAAAAAATGAAAAAATCAATTTCTCAATTTACGCTGCGGCTGGCCATTCTCACATTAATACTGGGCGTGCTTACATTTGTTTTTAGCCTGCTGTTTTCAGGTATCCATATTACTGTTTCATATCCTTATATTCTGGCATTTATGTTCCTTTTTTCCTGGGCATCATTTTATATTACAGCCAAAAGTATGGAGAAAAAACTTACCCGTTTCGCCAATACATACATGATTATTAATTTTCTGAAACTGGTATTATTTTCTCTGCTTATTATCATCTATGCCTATCTCAACAAAGCCGATGCCTCATCCTTTATTGTCACCTTCTTCATTTATTATGTGTTTTTTACCGTGGTGGAAATTATGGCTCTAAAAAAGCTGAGCAAAACAATCAGTAAATAAAGCCAAATATTTAAAAATGCAACTATAATTTGTTCATATTCTCCCCCCTGTCCGATTTTTAATTAATTTTACTTTTTTCAAATTGGCAACACAATGTTTCATGCAAAATTAGACAGCTGGGTTTATATTTTATTTGGTATTTTGTGGATAGCGTTTGCTATTTACAAAGGACAGAAAAAAAATACCAAAACAGTAAAGACAGTGAAAGAAACAAAACCACCTGCTTCCAGCAATATCGAAAATATTGTGGATTCTATACTTTCAGGAGAAGTAACAGAGGAAGCAATTTCCGAAAACATTGCGCGTGATGGTACAGAAACAACTCCTGTTCATCAGGAAAATACAGTAGAATTTCAAGAAGAGGTTCACAGTGTCCCGGTTGAAGAAAAGCCATCGAAACCATTAGCACAGCCTAAAGTGCGCAAAATTAATATCAAAAAAGCTATTATTTATTCAGAAATTTTACGCAGGCCCTATGAATAGCGTCTTTTGCGGAAGTTAATGAAAAGAAAACTTTTTAAATAGTAAACTTTCAAAACAACTTATTTATATCTTTGCAGCACAAAAGGCCCCATCTCCAGTTTGGGGTCTTTTATATTTTTAACACTTGAAACTAAAATAATTACATCATGGCAGAGGCAAAATATTACACCGAAGAAGGACTACAGAAATTACGCGATGAGCTGGATCAGCTTACACGGGTAGAACGAAGAAAAATTTCTGCAGCAATAGCCGAAGCCCGCGATAAAGGGGACCTATCAGAAAATGCTGAATACGATGCCGCCAAAGATGCACAGGGCCTGCTGGAACTGAAAATTTCAAAATTACAGGATATTATCGGCAACGCCCGTATTATCGACGAATCAAAAATGGACAGCTCTAAGGTTCTGATTCTTTCCAAAGTAAAAATCAAAAATCTTAAAAACAACGCCACCATGACCTATATGCTGGTTCCGGCAAAAGAAGCCGATTTAAAAACCGGTAAAATATCTGTTAATTCTCCTATTTCCAAAGGTTTACTTGGGAAATCAGTGGGTGACAAGGTGGTTATTTCTGTTCCTGCAGGAAATATCGAATTTGAAATTGTAGAAATTTCACGGTAACGGCGTTTGGCCGGATAGCGAAAATTAAAGCTATTTATCACCTAATAAATTGTAGCCTCACCAGGACTCGAACCTGGATCTAGAGTTTAGGAAACTCCTATTCTATCCCTTGAACTATGAGGCCAAAATACCGGGCTGCAAAATTACACTTTTTGGTAAAACAAAAATTACAACCCGGTAAAATCTATTCTTCAATAGCAGCCACACCCGGCAGGGTTTTCCCTTCGATGTATTCGAGCATAGCACCGCCGCCGGTGGAGACATAGCTTACCTTGTCCTGTAAATGATATTTGTTTACAGCTGCTACAGAGTCACCACCGCCAACCAGCGAAAAAGCACCTTTAGCTGTAGCCCTCGCAATGGCCTGAGCAACATCCAATGTTCCTTCTGCAAAGTTGTCCATTTCAAAAACCCCCATAGGACCGTTCCAGAGAATAGTTGAGGAGTTTTCGATTACTTTTCTGAAAGTTTCGCTGGCTTCCACGCCAATGTCCAGGCCCATCCAGCCTTCGGGAATTTCATTGGAAGGACGGCATTTTTGGTTGGCATCGTTGTCAAATTTATCAGCAATAACAGCATCCTGCGGAATATACAGATTTACCCCCAGACTTTCAGCTTTTTCCATGGCCGCGCTGGCAGTAGCTATCAAATCATCTTCTACCAGTGAGTTTCCCACCTGGCCTCCTTTGGCTTTGATAAAAGTAAACATCATACCGCCGCCAATAATCAAATTGTCAACTTTGTCGAGCAGGTTATTGATAATTTCAATTTTCCCCGACACTTTAGCTCCTCCCAAAATTGCGGTAAACGGTTTTTCGCCTTCTTTCAGTACTTTATTAATACTTTTCAGCTCGTTGCCCATCACATAACCAAACATTTTAGCATCAGGAAAAAACTGGGCTATCACCGCAGTAGAAGCATGCGCGCGGTGTGCCGTCCCAAAAGCATCATTTACATATACATCGGCCAGTTGAGATAGTTTCCTGGCGAAAGCAACATCGCCGGCAGTTTCCTCTTTATAAAAACGGAGGTTCTCAAGCAACAACACTTCTCCCTGTTTTAGAGCAGCTGCTTTTTCGCGGGCCTGCGCACCAATACAGTCATCTGCAAACTGAACTTCTGTTCCCAGTTTACCGGAAAGATTTTTAACTACATGCCTTAGCGAAAACTTATCTTCAGGGCCGTTTTTCGGCCGGCCGAGGTGCGACATCAAAATAACTGCAGCACCCTCTTTGCGGAGTTTCTGTATGGTGGGAATCGTTGCCCGGATACGGGTATCATCGGTGATTTCTAAATTTTCATCTAAAGGTACGTTAAAGTCTACACGAACCAAAACTTTTTTACCTTTAAAATCATAATTATCAATTGTTTTCATCTTCAAGAAGTTTTAAATTTTTATCAATACAAAATTAAGAAGATTAAGCATAGCTTTCGCTTCACAAGCATATAAAAACCGTAATTTTGCCATTCAACAATCCAACATGGAAAAATCTATCGGAACTATCCAAACCAAGTTGCCCGGAACAGGGACATCTATTTTTGCCACTATGTCGCAGATGGCAGCAGAAAATCATGCCGTTAACCTGTCTCAGGGATTTCCTGATTTTCCGGTTTCGGAAGAGCTTATCGACAGGGTGTACCATTATATGAAAGCCGGCATGAACCAGTATGCCCCCATGCAAGGTGTTGAAACTTTACGTCAGGCTATATCGAAGATGTTTGCTGACAAATACGGAGTAACATACAATGCGGATACTGAAATCAATATTACTGCCGGCGCCACCCAGGCCTTATTTACCGCTATTTCGGCCTTTATAAAAGAGGGGGATGAAGCTATTATTTTTGAACCGGCTTATGATTGTTATGCACCCGCAATAACATTAAGCGGCGGCCAGGTAAAATATTCCAAACTACAGTTTCCCGATTTTAGTATCAACTGGGACGAATTGCTGCGCATGATTAACCATCGTACACGGCTTATCATAATAAACTCCCCACAAAATCCTACCGGCAGTGTGCTGGGCCGTGAGGATATGGAAAGGCTGGAGAAGCTTACGCACAATACTGACATCATTATTTTAAGTGATGAGGTTTACGAACATCTTATTTTTGATGGCATGAAACATCAAAGTTCCTGTCTGTTTCCCGAACTGGCACAACGGACACTGGTAATTGGCTCCTTTGGAAAGACCTTTCATGCCACCGGATGGAAAACAGGCTTCGTGCTGGCACCCGAAAAGCTTATGGCCGAATTTAGAAAAGTACACCAGTTTGTCGTTTTTACAAGTAATACACCCGTTCAATATGCCATTGCTGACTTTATTGGCAACAAAGAAAATTATCTGCATCTCGGGGCTTTTTATCAGAAAAAAAGAGATCTGTTCTCAAAAGGATTGGAAAATTCGCGGTTTAAAATATTGCCCACACACGGAACTTATTTTCAACTATTGGATTACAGTGGCATCTCTGACAAATCGGAAATGGATTTTGCCCGATGGTTAGTAGAAGAGCATAAGATTGCAGCCATTCCCGTTGCTCCTTTTTACCAAAACCACGATGAAAACAAAGTGCTGCGTTTTTGCTTTGCCAAAAAAGAAGAAACATTACGGAAAGCCACAAAGATTTTATCGGATATTTAAGTTCTGCATACAGGCAAAATAACTGCTCATTTAAATAATCTTTTAACAACAAGATTACCGACAAATTGGAAAAACTTCTAAAGTAACTGCCGTCTTACCCTAGAATTTTCGCTTCAAAGATGGTTTCAAATTCTTTTTTAAGCAACTGCTTTACTTCATCCATATCAACTTTATGGTTCAGTTCCTTTTGCAAGGAAGTTACTCCTTTATCCTGAAATCCGCATGGATTTATATTGTTAAAATATTCAAGATCTGTATTTACATTGAGGGCGAAACCATGCATGCTTACTTTGTTGTGAATACGCATGCCAAGAGCTGCAATTTTTCGCTCTTTCCCTTTTGCACCGGCATCAATCCAAACACCGGTAGCACGTTCGAGCCGCTCACTGTGCAAGCCAAAATGTTTTATTGTACGAATAATTACTGTCTCAAAATCGAAAACAAACTCCTTTACTGAAATATTGAAATTATCCACATCAAAAACAGGATATCCCACCAGTTGCCCTGGTCCGTGGTAAGTAATATCGCCGCCACGATTGATTTGATAATAGGGAATTCCATTCTCTTCCAGCCATTGGTCACTTACCAGCAGGTTTTGTCTGTTTCCACTTTTTCCGAGAGTGTAAACATGTGGATGTTCACAAAACAGCAAATAATTATCTGTGGCAAGACCTTTTTGCTTGGCTTCCAATGTTTTGTTAAAAACCTGTTTCTGATATTCCCAGGCTTCTGCATAGTCAACAAGTCCCAAATCCAGGAGTTTGACATTTGTGTTTCTTTCCATTTTTAATGTTAATTTTACTTTATTACATGTTTTTCGGCACGATAAGAAGACCTGACCAGCGGACTGCTTTCCACAAAGCGAAATCCTTTTTCCAATCCCACACGCTCGTACTCTTTAAACTGGTCAGGCGAAATATATTCTCGCACAGGTAAATGCTTTTTGGTGGGCTGTAAATACTGCCCAATGGTAAGAACGGTAACACCGGCAGCCAGTAAATCATCCATAAGTTCAAAGACCTCTGCCCGGGTTTCGCCAAAACCAGCCATAATCCCCGACTTGGTAACAGTTCCTGAATCGGCAATGTATCTTAGAACAGCCAGGCTGCGGTCGTATTTGGCACGACTGCGTGTCCACGGCGTAATACGACGTACAGTTTCCAGGTTATGCGAAATCACTTCCGGACCCGCATCAATCACTTGCTGAATAAGGCTTTCACGACCATCAAAATCGGGGATAAGTGTTTCGATGGTGGTATCAGGACTCATCTCCTTAATTTTTCTAATGGTCATTGCCCAAATAGCGGCACCGCCATCCTCCAGATCATCACGATCCACGGAAGTAAGTACGGCATGTTTTAACCCCATAAGTTTAACCGATTCTGCCACACGTTGTGGCTCTTCCCAATCAGCCGGTAAAGGCCTGCCTGTTTTCACATTGCAAAATTTACAGGACCGTGTGCAGATATCACCCAGAATCATAAGTGTAGCGGTACCTCTGCCCCAGCACTCATGCATATTTGGACAATGCCCGCTGGTGCATATAGTATGTAATTTATGTTCGGTAACAATCTTTTTTATAGAAATGTATTCTTTGCCCGATGGCACCTTAATTTTCAGCCAGTCTGGTTTGCGAAGTATTGTATCTGATGGTTTCATTCCAATATTTTAAGCATGCAAAACTACACAAATTGGCAGTATGTTATTCAATATCCTGAATTGAAAATCTTTTACATTGCAATGAAATTCTGGCTTTAATTTTTCTACTTTTGTGGTGGGATCTCACAAAAACTTCTCATCTTATTTCATGTATCGAAAGAATTATTCAACAAGGAAATACGTCATCATAGCCGGTTTTGTTACTGTAGCCGTGATTTTCTTGATACGCCTTTTTTACCTGCAGGTGTACACGAATCAGTACCAGCTTTCGGCACGCGACATTGCCTTACGCAGAATTATTGAATACCCGGCCCGTGGTCGTATTTACGACAGGAACCATAAACTACTGGTATACAACGATGCTGTTTACGACCTCATGGTAATCCCCAGACAGGTGAAAAGTATGGATACCATAAAGTTCTGTAAGCTGTTGCAAATCGACAAGGCTTTTTTTATAAAAAGATTGAAAAAAGCCAGACATTACTCCTACTATAAACCTTCCATTTTTCTGAAACAACTTTCCAAAAAAGACAAAGGGCCTATTGAGGAAATCATGTACGAGTTTCCGGGATTCTATTTTCAAACCAGAACGCTGCGACATTATCCTTTTCCTGTTGCTGCCCAATTGCTGGGGAATGTGGGCGAGGTGACACCACGCGATCTGAAACGTGATCATTATTACCGCTCTGGCGATTATATTGGCAAATCGGGTTTGGAATGGTATTACGAAAAAAAATTGCGGGGTAAAAAAGGTTCGCGTCTGGTAGAAGTAGATGTACATAATAATGTGAAAGGGAATTTTCAAAATGGAAAATATGATACACTGGCCTTTGCCGGAGCAGATCTGACACTGAGCCTCGATGAAAAACTACAAGCCTATGGCCAGCTTTTGATGAAAAATAAAAAAGGGGCCATCGTGGCTATTCAGCCCAAAACAGGGCAAATCCTTGCATTTGTCAGCAGCCCTACTTATGACCCCAACTTGCTGGTGGGCCGTAAACGGTCTGAAAATTATACCAAGTTACTGCACGATCCATTAAAACCACTCATGAACCGGGCCTGTTCGGCTACTTATCCGCCGGGTTCCACTTTCAAACCGATTCAGGCTCTCATTGCTCTTCACGACGGAGTTATTACGGCAAAAACATTGTTTACCAATCAGGGATTTCAATCGAAACCAATACCAACAGACGCTCCTTTTTCACCGGTGGATTTAAAGGATGCTATCACCTTTTCCGATAATGTTTATTTCTGGAAAACATTCAGAAGGATACTGAACAACCCGCAATTTCCCAATGTACATGCTGCTTACGTAAACTGGTACAATAAAGTTAAGTCTTTCGGCTTTGGTCAGGTTTTCAATACGGACATTCCTTATGATCAGCCTGGTAATATCCCGTCTAAACATTATTTTAACAAACTTTATCGCGGAAGCTGGAATGCGCTTACGGTACGTTCCTTAAGTATCGGCCAAGGTGAGATATTGGTAACCCCTGTGCAAATCGCCAACGAAGCTGCCATAATGGCCAACAGGGGTTACTACATTGCCCCCCATTTTATTAAATCTATTGGAAAGGACGACACGCTTCCGGCAAGATTTACCAAAAAACATTATGTGGCTGTGCAAAATCCGTTATATTACAGGCAGGTCATCGAAGGAATGAAAGAAGTTTTTGATTCAAGTTTGGGTACGGCCCGTTTCTATCATTTAGACAGTATTCCCCAGGCCGGGAAAACAGGAACGGCCCAAAATCCTCACGGGAAAGATCACTCAATTTTTATGGCTTTTGCACCTGTGAAAAATCCTCAGATTGCCATTGCAGTAGTGGTCGAAAATGCGGGATTTGGTGCCACCTGGGCAGCTCCCATTGCCAGCCTGATGATAGAAAAATATCTGCGTGGTTACACAAAGCGGCCGCTATTGGAAAAACGAATTATGGATGGCGATTTAATTCATAACAAAAGATTAAAAAGACCATGAGCATACGGGAAAACTTCTGGAAAAATGTGGACTGGTTAACAATCTTCCTTTACCTTACACTTGTGCTGTACGGATGGCTGAGTATATACTCAGCTTCGGGAAGCGGAGAGAGCAGTTCTGTTTTCGATTTCTCCCAACGTTATGGAAAACAACTGCTATGGATTGGC
>WFNG01000087.1 GCA_015488735.1 Bacteroidales bacterium
ATCGAAAAAATTCTACCGCAACTTGCTCTCCCGGCGCATGCTGAAGTCATTATCCTCAATCACACCGGCCACATGGGATTCGTGGAAACGCCCACAAAGACTTTTCCTGCTGTATCGGACTTTTTAAAAAGGTGTTATAAAAAATAAAACAGGATTTTTAATGACTAATACGGGTTGTTTTTTATATCCTGTTTGCATTTCTGTATTGAATCCTTTATTTTAGCTAATTAAAAATTTAAATCATGAATTACGCCCACAGTAAAGTAAAAATTTACCGGCAGAAGCTTTCTTTTTTACCCGACGAAGGCAGGGTTATAACCAAACTTTTTGGTTTGGATAAAGTGAGGATATACAAGGTGTTCGATAGAATACTAAAACTTCCTGAAAAAGAAAAAGAACGTGTTTTGGAGCAGGTTATCGTCAATTTTGAAAAGCGCCACAAAAAAGTCAAGCGCATTTTTAAAGATAACTTCGACGAAATTATCCAGCATCTTGACATCACTATTTACAATGACCTTTCACTGGAAAATAAATTACTTATCGGGGCTTATTTTACATTGGAATATTCCATTGAGTCAGCAGCACTGTTCAATCCGTCTATTGTGCCACATCCTTTCCAAACGCAGGAGGATATAGCCAGCAATAACCTGAAAGTCATCCTCAGTTTCCGGGCTGTAGGCGAAGGACATATGTCTTCAGTAGTATTTCGCAGCGGCATCCTCGACAAAGAAGGGAATATCGAAATGGACGAACTCAGCCACCTTGTGGAAATGGCCAAAATAATCCACTCTGTGGAATACAGTAAACCGGATTTTATTATGAAGCTTTCGGATATGGGGCATTATGATTCGGTGAAGGCCATTTTTGACGAATTGCTGGATGCTTTTACCAAAGATGAGCTGAATGAAAGTATCCGGCATTTCAAGGAAAAAGGAATGCTTTCCCGGAAAGAGGAATCGGCTATTGATACGCTTTACTGGATTATCCGTTCCAACTACGAGATTGAATTCGACGATGAATCTGACCTTTCGGAAAGGGCTATTTTCCCACGGTCAACTACCGATATCCGGGCTATTGAGGATGCCCGGTTTGTCGCTTTCAGTAATGGAGACGGCTCTTATACTTATTTTGCCCCCTATACCGCATATAATGGGATTACCATACTTCCGCAGTTGATTGAAACCAAAGATTTTTATCGGTTTAAAATCCGTACAATGACCGGCCCGGGTTCCCAAAACAAAGGAATGGCTATGTTCCCACGAAAGATTAATGGTAAATATGCCATGATTTCACGGAACGACAATGAGAATTTATATCTCATGTATAGCGATAGCCTGAATTATTGGGAAAAGCCCATACTTATTCGTGAGCCGAAATTTTTCTGGGAATTTATCCAGATTGGCAACAGCGGCTCGCCAATAAAAACAGAAAAAGGCTGGCTGTTGCTTACCCATGGTGTAGGCCCTGTACGCACTTATTCGCTGGGTGCTATTATGCTCGACCTGAAAGATCCTTCTAAAGTAATTGCCGAGCTGAAAGACCCTTTGTTGGTGCCTCAGGAGAAAGAACGAAACGGGTATGTTCCCAATGTGGTATATTCCTGTGGTGCTTTGTTGCATAACAACTGGATTGTACTTCCGTATGCTGCCTCCGATACCCGTTCGGGGATTGTTAAATTTAAGCTCAAAGAATTGCTGGAACAGTTGACACCGGTTAAGGATTAATTGCATCCGGAATAGAAATTATTATTGATGTTGTTTAAGGTTTAAAAAAGAATTCAACAACAGGTATTTGTAAAACAACAAATTAACTTTAAACAACCTGGTTGATTAAAAATCCGCACTACACGGAAAAACAGCCTTGAGGTAGTCATTATAAGACAAACCTCTGCATGGTGTCTTTTTTCATTATTAATAAAACCGACGTATATGAATAAATTTATTACTACGCTTATTCTTTCTTTGATATTCCAATGGGGTTTTTCACAGGTCCCCGCAAGGAATTATGTCTCCCCTTTTAATGAGGTTAACGCACTAAACTGGAAAACGCCCAACGGCTTACCCTATGTAAAAAACTTTTCGGGAAATTACAGTGTTGAAGTTTACAGGCCGATGGGCAAAAGCAGGTATGCTTTTTTGTCCAAATCCCAACAGGCACTTTTGGTTTTTGACATGGCTACCGGACAAAAGGAAAAAACCATTTTCCTGCCTTTTACTCCAGTTGACTTTGCCGTTTCACAAGGCCGGTTTTTCGTAGCCGGAATCAGGAATGTTTATGTTCTTGACCGGCAAGGTAAAATTGCCGAAGAGTGGTATTTTGGTGATAAAATAAGATTTGTAAATAATATGAAGATTGTGGATAATCAGGTATGTCTGATTACATCTGATCAAAGAACATGGACTTTTGATAAAACACATACCCATCTCGTTTCTCACGATGGTGTTATTCTCAAAAAAGATTTATACGGAAAAATTATCAAACAGGGAAAACATGAGTTCTCAATTATCTTCAGCGGAAAGGGAGATGAATCAGTTATAAAAACCATTGATGTAAAAAAGCCTCTGGGCACTATCCGCATAACAGGTATGTCGGGTACACTTTTGCTGGTGGAAGTGCAAACCATTCAAAATGAAGTTCCTTTGAAAGTAAAACGCGAAATCCGGATATATCAAACCGCTACATCCCGGTTAAACATGGTTTCTTCCATTACCTTGCCCAACGTGTATTATACTTACATTAAGCACGATGTGGATGTTTCGGATACCAGTATTGAGGTTTTGATAAGTTCTCCTGAAAAAGCCCGCATATACCAGTTAAAAAATTTTGGAAAAACAAAATCCCAAACACAGATTTATCTGCCTGGCCGTTTGTATGAAAAAACTTATCTCTACAACAATCATTTGTTGCCCGCCGGAAATGAGAATGCGCTGAATTTGAAAAATGTGGCGAACACACCCATTACACGCCAAAAAATTATGCAGAATGCAGAACCTTATGCTGTTTATAAATGGTATTGCCATTCTAATAATATCAGAAACTACGATTGTGGTGGCGTGCACGTAATAACACCCGGATGGGTTACCGTGGGAAACAATATTTCCATTCCTTATATGTGGGGTGGATTTTCCTCTTTGTCACAATTTGACCAGGGGCTGACAGCTGGCGTTTCTGCTGGCGATAGCTATACCCATGGTAACGGCTCTGGACCTTCGTGTGCAGTGGGTGTTGATTGTTCCGGGTTTGTTTCGCGGGCATGGGGACTGGGTACAAAATACAGCACCCGGTCTATTCCTGATATTTCCACACAATATCCTTCCTATGATGATTTGCGGCCGGGCGATGTTGTTAATTACGCCGGTCATCATGTCCGTCTGATTCATACTGTAAACGGAAATGGCTCCTTTCTTATTATTGAAGCAGCCGGTGGCGGAACTAACTGGCGTGTAGGTTACAACAATTATTCTGTCGCCGATTTTCAGGGAAGATATCTCCCCCGATATTACAACGATGTTTTGGAAGGTTCTGTGGACACGGTTGCGCCAACTACCTCTGTTTTGGCCAATAAATGGGAAACGCATGATTTTAAAGTCCGGTTTACAGATGATGACAATACAGCGGTACAAAACCGCTTTTATCAGGTTAGCTATTTTGATGGTGCCAACTGGTTTGCCAACATAAATGATGGGTTTTTTAATGATAACTTCACATCGGCCCTTTCTCAGCAATGGACAAAAGCAGGGGGTACATGGACAATTGTCAACCATACATTGAACCAGTCGGAGGAAGCTAATTCCAACACGAATATTTATGCTTCTCTGCATCAAAATGCAGATAAATATTCTTATTTATACCAATGGCGAATGAAAATTGGTGGGGCAGGGACCAACCGCCGGGCAGGGTTAGTTTTTATGTCGGACAATCCAACACTGACGCAGCGGAACAATGCTTACATGGTTTATTTCAGGGCGGATAACAATACCTGCCAAATCTACAAATCCGAAAACAACAGCATTTCTATAAAAACCAGCGATGCCTGTACAGTAAATGCAAATGAGTGGTTCGATGTCAAAGTGATTTTTAACTCTGCTACAGGTGAAATCGATGTTTATAAAAACGATAAACTGGTCTCTGTTTGGGTAGATGCCATTCCGCTAATGAATGGAAACAGCATCTCGCTTCGCACCGGAAATGCTTATGTATCATACGATAATATAAAGGTTTATCATTCGCGTGCTGCTTCTGCACCGGTTACGGTTGGCGCAAATAGGGATGTCCCTTTTCAAAATTTTTCCCCAAATCAACCGGCCTGTTTAATAATGTCTGTTGTTACAGATGCTATGCATAATTTGTCTGCGACGGATTCGGTATTTGTAAACATCGACTGGACGAAGCCTTCTGCTTTTACCGTGAACGATGGATCAGGAACAGATATTGACTCAACCCATGATGTAACCCGGTTTTCTGCCAACTGGACGCCATCTGCAGATGCCAACTCGGGAATAGCAGCCTATTTTTGCTGTGTGGGTACGTCACCCGGCAGCAACAATGTGCTTCCCTGGTTTAATAACGGCCAGGCCACCCGGTTTACAAAAACGAACCTGTCGCTTGTTCCGGGCAACACCTGTTACGTTGCAGTTACAGCCGTGAACGCGGCAGGACTTACCTCTGATACCATTGTCTCCGATGGTATTCTGATTCTTAAACCTACCGGGATCTCTCCAAACGGAAATCGCCCGCGGGTTATTAGTGTTTATCCCGTTCCGGCGAAAGATATGCTCTGGATAAAATCCACCCTGGCGGTATCCGGTCAGCCCGGGATTTATACATTATCAGGCAGGCAGGTTCGGGTTGTCATTTCGAAGATGGCAGATGACCTTTGGAAAATTAACCTCAAAACGGTCTCTCGTGGTATTTACTTTGTCAGGATTAAAACGGATACAGGATATTTCACCCGGAAGTTTATAGTGATACGGTAATTCTGTTCCTGTAGTTGGAGTACTGAAGCTGTTAATTTTTTCATGATTAAGGCAAAAATTGTGAAATTATTATAATCAGAAAAACAAGGCTGGGATATTCATTACTTTTACGCTTAATAATTCGTTACAACCCCTTAATCAGAGGGAGTACGAAAAGAAATCAAATAAATTATGGAAAATACAGTCATTACCGAAGTTGATATCATAAAGTTGAATCTCCCTTATAAGGAGCCTTTTGTAATTTCCCTTGGTGTTATCGAAAGTGCCACAAATATAGTTGTTAAAATACACACAAACAGTGAATTAACAGGGATGGGAGAGTGTGCTCCCTTTGTAACCATTGTGGGAGAAACACAGGAAACAGTTTTTGAATTATCAAAACAGGTTGCCAAATTACTGAAAGGGAAAAATCCCTTTGCCATTGAAGAAAGGCTGGCCGAAATTGACCGTGCTGTGGCGGGGAATTATACCATGAAAAGTGCTTTCGATATGGCACTTTACGATTTGCTGGCTAAAAAGGCGGGCTTACCATTATATCAACTTCTGGGTGGTACCAACAACCGTGAAATTATTACCGACATGACCATTAGCATTGGTTCTCCGGAGAAAGTAGCCCAAGACGCCCTGGCTTTTAAAAAAGCCGGTTTTCCGGCAATAAAAGTAAAACTTGGGACTACGCCAAAGGCCGATGTAGCCCGGATAAAGGCTATCCGCGAAGTAGTTGGATTTGATTATCCTATCCGGATTGATGCCAACCAGGGATGGAATACGGTAACGGCCATAAATACGCTGCAGGCTTTGTCAAAATACAATATCGAACATTGCGAAGAGCCGGTACCAAAATGGAATAACCGTGAGATGGCAAAGGTTAGGGAAAATAGTCCTATCCCCATCATGGCCGATGAATCTGTCTTTGACCATCACGATGCTTTCCGGCTGGCGGCCATGGGTGCCTGCGATTATTTTAACATTAAGTTTTCCAAATCGGGAGGCATTTACAATGCGTTAAAAATTAATGCAATAGCTGAATCTGCAGGGATTAAATGCCAGGTGGGATGTATGTCTGAATCCCGCTTTGCACTGACGGCTCTTATGCATTTTGTACTGGCCTGTAAAAATGTAGTTCATTACGATATGGATTCTTCCTTAATGTTGGATGCAGATCCGGTAACAGGCGGTATTCAATACCAGGGAAAAGGCAAATGGATATTGGAAGATGCCATTGGTATCGGAGCGGGTTTTAATGAAGAATTTTTGAAAAGTATGGAAAGTGTTACCGTTTAACCAATCAATCATTACAATGGAAAACTCAGAACCAGTGAATAGTACTCTTCCATACATAATGGAAAGTAAATTAAGGCCGGTAACCACCATCAACGGCAAAGATTATCTCTATTTTGCCGGTACCGGATATTTTCAGCTTCAATCGCATTCCGATCTTATAGATGCTGCGGTGGATGCCATTCGGAAATATGGTATTGGCAGTGCTACTTCGCGCACTATTAACGGAACAACCCCGTTGATTATAAAACTTGAAAACAAAATCTCCGAATTTTTCCAAACCGAAGATGCCGCTTATCTTCCTTCGGGATACCTGAGTAATATGGCAGGTTTTCAGGCACTGGATACGTTGGGGCTTTACGATGTTATTTTTATCGATGAAAGTTCACATTATTCAAATGTTAGCGGTGCTTTTGCTACAGGGAAAAAGGTAGTGAAGTTTAGGCATTTGGATGTTCATGACTTACAAGAGAAAATAAAAATGCATTTGAATAAGGGTAAAAAGCCGCTTATTGCTTCTGATGGCCTATTTCCTATCTGGGCAGAAATTCCACCTGTACCGGAATATTTGAAAGTTGCTGAAAGATATGATGGCATTGTTTGGATGGATGATGCGCATGGTGTTGGCATATTGGGGGAAAACGGCAGGGGTGTTTATGATTTTTATCAGTTGAAATCGGACAGATTATTTATGGGCGCTACTTTGTCAAAAGCTTTCGGTGCTTATGGCGGTTTTATTGCCGGCAATGCGTCCTTTATTAAAGTGGTAAAATCCGGCAATGTGATGACTGGCACCAGCTCTCCATCCAGTGCTATGGTGGGGGCGGCTTTGCGGGGGCTGGAGATTGTGAAAAACAATTCCGAATTACTTAAAAGGTTACGAGACAATGCACGATACCTGAAGGCCAAATTGAAAAATGCAGGCGTTACTGTCGATGATAATTATCTTCCAATTGTAACTTTCGCAACAGGAAACAGCGATAAAATGCAAAATATTCAGCGGTTACTCATGGAGGAAGGTATTTATATTCAGTTTGTGAAGTATGTTGGCTCCGGCGCAGATGGTGTGTTACGCATGGTGCTGTCTTCGGAACATACAAAAGAAGAAATTGATTTTTTGGTTGCTTCCCTGATCAAATTGATTTAAAAAAACCAGTGGAGCATCAATGCATAATGTATCCTAAAATTAAATACAAAACAGCTGTAATTCCCCCGATAAACAATGCATAAGGCAACTGTGTGCGCACATGGTCTATGTGGTCGGATGCCGATGCCATGGAAGAAATGATGGTGGTGTCTGAAATGGGAGAACAATGATCGCCGAATACGCCACCACCGATTGTTGCTGCCACAACGAGATAAAGATTGGCACCTTGTGCGTGGGCCATGGGAATAGAAATAGCCATCATGATAGCAAATGTACCCCAGGATGTTCCCGTGGAAAAAGCAATAAAAGCACTAATGACAAACAAAATAAACGGCAACAGCTGTGGCGAGAGCCAGGCTTTGGTTTGGGCGGCCACATAAACACCGGTTCCCAGTTTGTTGCTCACATCGCTTATGGAAAAAGCCAGCAACATCAGCAAAGCCAAAGGCATCATTTCACTGATTCCTTTCAGTGTCAGTTCTATCATTTCTTTGGTTTTCATTATCTTTTGGCTGCGGTACAGAAACATAGCCACAAGGATAGAAGTAATAACCGAATAAAGTACGGCAGAAGAACCCGAACCCGAACCTATAGCCTGGATAACGTAATCGACCCAACCGGTTGTATTTTCCACGGCTCCGTAACCGGTATAAAACAGATAAACAGGCATCATCATAACCATTGTCAGGATAGGAATGTACATGTTGTAAGCCCTCAGTTTAATGTCTGGCTTTGATTCGAGCGAGGTGATGGTGTCTGAGACCAGAGGATGTGCATTGTCGTTTAGCAGTTTACCGGTGTCCCGTGTTCTTTTTTCAGCTTTGGCCATGGCACCAAAATCCTTTTTGGAGACAATAATGAAAAATACCAGCAGGATAGTCAAAATGGGATAAAAATCATAAATCATGGCATTGCCCAAAACCATCATGGGATTTTTGATGCCTTGTGTGAGTAACAGTCCCATGATAAAAGCCCCCCACGCATTAAACGGAATCAAGATGGAAGAAGGGGCCGATGTTGAGTCGGCGATGTAGGCTAGTTTTTCTCGCGGGATTTTAAGCTTATCGAACAAAGGCCGGTAGAGCGTGCCTACCGTTAGCGCGCTTATACTTGTTTCCACAAAAAGCAACACGCCAGTAGCCATGGCCAGCAATTGCACAAATTTCCGGCTTTTAATATTTTGTTTGCTTTCCACGCGCTTTATAAACCGGCTAATGCTTATCATAAAACCATCCACACCGCCCGAATACTGAATAAACAACAGCAATGCGCCTACCAAAGCACTAAACATAATGGTACGGGTGTTGCCAGGTGATTTAAAAACATTTACCAGAGCATCGATAGTGGCAAAAGTTCCCGTAGCTACATTCCAGCCATTGATGATTACCCAGCCCAGCCATGTTCCGAAGATTAGCGATACATAAACCTGTTTTGTCTTCAGCGCAAGGATAATGGCTAATATTGGCGGAAGAATGGAAAGAATTCCGTAATCGTGCATGCCTGACTATTTAAAGGTAATTTAAAACAATATTAAAATCCAAAAGATGATGAAATAGCTCTTTTCAACCGGGATGTTCTGGTGTTTGCTTTTCTAAGCCGCTGCTATTAAACGGTTTTCATCTTTAAGGCAAATATATTTATCTTTCCCAAAGGATGCCTTATTTTTCCTGTTAATTTTTTGGTATATTATCTCAAAAATGTTAAAATGCTAAAAAGAATAATTGAATTTTCCATAAACGACTATTTTTACTAAATCATTCAATAAAATAACAACAATGCGAAAAATTTTACTTTCCTTCCTCATGATTTTTTGGGTCATTTCCGTTTTTTCCCAGCGGCATTTGGAACGACGGCACCATATTGTAAATAAAGTGCTTAAGGAGATTGTTCAGGATAATGATTTTAAACCGGCAGGCTTTGGCTTCTTTGCCATCGACAGCAAGACCGGACAGGTGGTTGCACAATATCATCCTGACAAAGCGCTGCGGCCTGCTTCTAACCAAAAACTTATTTCCACCGCCACGGCCCTTGACCTTTACGGCCCTGATTATAAATTTGAAACCAAACTGGAATATACCGGTAAGATTGATACGGTAACCCATATTTTACATGGAAACATCATTATAAAAGGAGGCGGAGACCCTACCCTGGGCTCAAAATATTTTGATGAAACAAAAGACCACCAGTTTCTGAAGCAATGGATTCATGCGGTTAAGAGTCTGGGTATTGATTCCGTTGCCGGTGCAGTAATAGCTGATGCCCGTATTTACAGTTGGGATATTGTTCCTGTGTCCTGGTCGTGGACAAATATGGGCGATTATTATGGGGCCGGAGCCTGCGGGCTCTCTGTTTTTGACAATTATTACACAATTTATTTTAACAGCGACAGTGTAATAGGAGACACTGCTCAGATTGTAAAAGTTGTTCCGGTGGTTCCCAATCTGGTTTTTAATAATGGCGTGGTTGCGGATACTGTTTCCGATGACGAAAGTAATATTATGGGGGCTCCTTATTGTAACATGCGTTATTTGCGGGGGAATATTCCATTAAAAAAAACTAATTTTAAGGTGAAAGGCTCATTGCCCGACCCGGCTTATTTTGCAGCTTTTGAAGTTGAAAAATCCCTTCAGGACAATGGCATCCGGTTTGGAGAAAAGCCGACCACCATGCGGTTGCTCAAACTTGAAGGTAAGTATCCCGTTGGTGTGCCAAGGGTACTCACCATCACTTATTCGCCCCCGCTTTCGGAAATTATTACACAAACCAATGTGCATAGTGTTAATTTGTTTGCCGAACATTTGTTGGACCAGTGCGGCTTGAAACTCATCGGTCGGGCACAAACAGGGCTTGATGCCAAAGCGGTTATGGATTTTTGGGAAGAAAAGGGCATGGACATTCAGGGTATGGCACTTACCGATGGGAGTGGCTTGTCGCAATACAATGCTGTTACACCCCGGCAAATGGTCTTTTTGCTAAATTACATGAAACACAACAGTCCCTACTTTGATATTTATTATCATTCGTTGCCGATAGCTGGTCAGGATGGAACCGTGGAAGGAATGTTTAAGGGGAGTGCCGCGGAAGGAAACCTGAGAGTAAAAAGCGGAACAATTGACCGTGTAAAAGCTTATACAGGATATGTTACTTCCCGGTCGGGAAGAGAAATTGTTTTCTCTATGATTGTGAATAATTTCAGCTGTAAATCAAAAGTGGCAAGGGCCAAACTGGAAAAGTTAATGGTGGCTTTGGCAGAGCTGAAGAAGTAACCGAAAGAAAAAATAAATGATTTTGTTCGGGTTTGCATTTCGCAATATAATGGGGAAAAGGATTTTTAATCCTTTATTTTACATCAAAAAGAACAGAAAGTAATTTTTTGTTTTCAGCTAACAGCTTCATTCATCAGTTTTAATGTTCTTTTTGTTGCATTAAATTTTGCATTTATTCCTATTGGAAGTGTCATTTTTGTTTTAATATGGCCGAAGGGAAATCCGTATGCCACAGGGATTTTGAGGGGTATAAGAATATCCGATATGGCTTGTTTTAATGTTAACGTAGGTTTGTCGTTGATGTTACATTTATAAAAAACACCAAGAACAATTCCGTTGGCTTTTCTAATGTTTGTGGCCTGAACAAGCTGTGTCAGCATACGGTCAACACGATAAGTTTTTTCTTCTATTTCTTCGAGGAAGACAATTTTGTTTTCAAAATCGGTTTCGAATTTGCTGCCTGCCATTGAAGCCAGAACGCTCAGGTTTCCACCAATAAGTTCACCTTCCGCTGACCCTTCTGTGATGGTGTAAAAGTCAAATTCAGGATTATCACTTGTGTTTTCCTCTCGCAGGTAAGGATATTTATACCGTTTTCGCGGGTTTACTAAAACACGATTAAATGACTTCAGGGTATAATCGTTAAAATCAGAAATGCCCAATGGGCCATGAAAACATACCAATCCTGTTCTTTCATAAATAGATGTTAGCAAAGCGGTGATATCGCTGTAGCCAATAAAAATCTTCGGATTTTTTTGGATTTGGTCATAATCCAGTAAGTCAAGAATTCTGATAGAGCCGTATCCGCCTCTTACACACATAATGGCATCCACGTCTTTGTTGTTAAACAGGTGCATTAATTCGGCTGCCCGCTCTTCATCAGTTCCGGCAAAGTAGCCATATTCCGACAGTACCGATGGCTTGTAATAGGTTTGATAACCCAGCCCTTCCAATGTTGCAATAGCATTGTTCAACTGCTCTTCGGATATGGGGCTTCCCGGAGTTGCCAGTCCAATTACATCTCCTTTCTCCAGCCGCCTGGGGAGAATATTTTTTGGTTTAGGTTTTACGCTTATCAGGTTTTCCTGGGCCAACACTTTCAGGTTTGGCAGGGTAACAAGCGCACCCATGGCTGCCATGTTTTTCAGGAAAGTTCTTCTGTTAGACATTTTTTGGGGGATTTATTTTATTCAAAACAGGTATTTTCAAATAAAAAAGAAAGAATGGGCGAGGTTGTGTTTCAGAACCCTGCTGCCATTCTTTCTTTTGTTTTTATTACTCTTTAGTTGATAAAAAGTTTATTACTGCTGCCACCAAACGGGAACAACGGGTGACTTTTTATTGTCATTGACATTGACCGGATTTCTTAATTCTTCTGTAGAAGGATATTGCGCCCGGACGAGCCATTTACCAGGAAATTCACCATCTGCGTTATCAGCCGGTAAAGCCAGGTCTTTAAAAACATTAGTCGAGTAGTTGTATCTTCTCAAATCGACATAAGTTTCGGGATTTAAGAAATCAGCAATATACTTTTCTTTCATAATGTTTTGTAGTTTCAGATTTGCAGCACCCATTCCCACGGAGGGATCGGCAACATAATTAGCCGAGGCTGTTGAAGAAACACCCAGCTTAGACATGTTTGCTTCAATTCCGGCAAGGTAAGCGCTGTAACCATCGGCAGAGGTTCCCATACTTGTTGTTGTTCCGCCATTGGCCAGAAATGCTGCTTCTGCTTTGATAAACATTGCTTCTGCATAAGAAATGACAACAATGGGAGAGGCCTGGTTTGTATAATAACCATTTTCACGAAAGTCAGTATTTGCTTTTGTTCCATCTCCGGAAAGTCCCTGACCGCCACTAACATAACCCTTGTAGTTGTTGCTTCCATCATCTGTTTCTGCATAAATTGGCAGACGTGGATCCATGGTTACAACACCTCCTGTAAAAGGATAAGATTTACCGTCCATATAGCTTACCAGACGATCACAGATTACATCATGCGAGTTTCCGGTATGTTTTGCCAGTACTTCACGGGAATACCAGGGATTAATTTGCTTTTCTGTAAAAGGCATCTGGAAGTCATCTTTGTTGGAAGTGTAGCCTTTTGCAATAGCTGTCAAAGCTGTATTTGCTGCTTTTACAGCACCATCTCTGTTTATCAGGTGCAATGCATATCTGGCTTTCAGAGTGTATGCCGTTCTAAGCCATTTACTTTCATCGCCCCGATAAATCAAATCGGATTTTGACGTAGGCTTAAAGCCTGAATTGTCAGGCCCTTCCAGTTCAGCAATGGCACTATTCAACAAACTAAAAATTGTTTGGTAGATAGCTTCCTGAGTTTCAAATTTTGGCGAAAGGTTATTTCCGCCCTTTGCTGCTTCTGCATAGGGGATATTTTCATAGCTGTCTGTTGCTATTCCCAGATTCATAGCAATCAGAATTTGTGCAATACCATCAAAATGCGGTGCATTCAGGGCTTTGGCTTTATCTCTGATTACCAGAAGATTGGGTAAGGCATACAAATAGAAATTACTCCATGTTCCTGATACAGAGGTTGCACCTGCTGCTCCGCCACCCTGAATTACAAAATTCTGCGCATAATTTCCGAAGGTTCTTTCAGCATTGTACTGTGCAAATACAGTGTGATAAATCACAGGGCCTAATAAGTCATTCATACTCAACTGACTTGCATCCACAGAGCCGGTAGGTGTGTTCACGTTAAAAAAGTCTTTGCCACAACCTGATATAAAGGTTATGAGCAAGACGACAGCGATTGTTTTTAGTATATTTTTCATGTTTATAGTCTTTTAAAATCCAAATTTAATACCAAAATAATAGCTTTGGCTTAATGGAACTGTTAAACCTGTAAAACCGTATATGTTACTCCCGGCACTAAATTGGTTGCCTTCGGGGTCAAATCCTTTAAATGGTGTCCAAAGAATGATGTTATGCGCACCGGCAGATACTGTAAGCCGATCCACGTGTTTTAGCTTAAAAGTGTAAGATAAACCAATGTCTCTCAGCTTAACCCATGAACCATCTTGCAGAAGCACTTCTGAAGCCATGTTGTAGTTGTTGAAGTCTCTGTAATAGCTATTGGCTGTAATCATAAGCGGGATAGTGTTTTTTACATAACCGCCTTTACCGTCATCCATCATACCACTCAAAACACGTTCTTTATCGCGGAATTGTGTTTCTAACAAGTTACCGTTTCTCAGCGCATTACGGAAACCTCTGTCATAAAGATCTCCACCTTTTTTCCATTCTATCAGGAAATTAAAGGTAAGTCTTTTCCATGAGAAATTGCTGCCAAGCGACAGTACAAAGTCAGGAAAGGCGTTGCCTACCTTGACCATTTGGTTTCCACCGGTATAATAATAACCTTTATTTTTTGAACCGGTAACTACCCATTTTCCTGATGAATTTACGTAGCGCTGACCATTTGGTGCTGTTTGAAATACCCAGCCATACAGGGAGCCCAGAGCATCGCCTACTTTGGCTTTTGCCGTTATTCTGTCTCCGAAGAAAACAATTTCTGTCAGGTCTTTGGGCAAGGAAACAACTTTTCCGCGCATTTTTGACCAGTTTACAAATAATTCCCAGCGTATTTTGCCGGTCTTGATAATGTCTCCGCTTACCATCAATTCCTGTCCCCAGGTTTTATAACTTCCGGCATTACGGGTAATCGTTGCCAATCCTGTGGAGTATGGAGTTCCAACTCCAAAAATCTGATCTTTTACATTGGTAGTATAATAAGTATAGTCTATACGCAAACGATGCTTAAAGAAATGTAAATTAACACCTGTTTCAAAACTATTGTCTTTTTCAGATCTGAGATTTGGGTCGCCAAGGGCAACACTAGACCGGTAGCCACCTACTCCGTTAAAGGGAAAATTAGGTTCAGGGATGAAATAATGCCCGGCTTTACCAAAACGAGGGCCTTTCCCAACCTGCGCCCAGGATAACCTGATCTTTCCATAGGATAAAACATCGCTATGCTTAAAGAAATCCTCAGAAAATATGTAAGATGCGCTTACTGATGGATACGGGAATGATCTTGTGGCTTTGGGCAGGGTTGAAATCCAGTCATTCCTTAGGGTTGCTGCTAAATAGAGTTTACGTTTAAAGCTAAGATTTAGCTCGCCAAAAACACCTACGCTTCTCATTCTGATAAGACTTTTACCGGCAAAAGTATTCAGGGTGTTACTTAAATCATTGATTCCGGGAATATTTAAATCTTCACCTCTGATGTAAGCATAATCTCTTCTGAGATCCGAAACCTGGTTGCCAACGATTAAACTGGAATGGAAATCTTTGGTCCAGTCGTGGCTAAAAGTTACCAAAAGATTTGATTCAAGGGCGGTGAAATTAATGTTTTCATCAACAATAAATCCATGCACGTGGGTTCCAACATCTAAATCGGGAGGGACAAAACGGTTACGTCTTTCTGCATAATTATCAATTTGAGCGGCATAGGTTACATTCATCCATTTCAAAGGATTCCAGTTTATTGTCATATGGCCTATCCACCGGTCCAGATAATCTTTCAGGTTACTTTTTTCCAGAAAGTAACGGGGGTTGTCGATAATACCGTTGGTATAATTTTTCTGGGTTCCATCAGGATATTCATAATCGTTGATGGGGAAAGTGGATGACCAGTAAGACAGGGAACTAAATACGGATTTGTCACCTCCGTTTGCTCTTGCACCACCAGATTTTGTATAGGCAATGGATGTGGAAATTTTTAAATTTTTTAGTGCCTGATAACTTGTGTTAATACGGAATGTTTTTTTGTCAAAATTCGTATTGGGCAAGATTCCTTTGTCCATATTCCAACCGGCAGAGAAAAAATAATTAAATTTTTCACTGGCACCGCTAATATTAAAATTCAATTGGTTGTTCACACCTGTTTGAAACAGCTCATAGGGGCTGTGGAAGCCATCATGTCTCAGGTCGATGGAATCGCCGTTTGGCATGATAAACCAGTTTGCCGAAAAAGGAACACCCCACGAATAGAAAGCAAAAGAACCGGGACGCAGATATCCGCCGGGAACATTGGGGTCTATCACTGCTCCGGGAATTTTTGTGGTTCGGTTACCTTCGCGGAAAGTTGTTTGCAACGCGGGTGTTTTTACAACGTTTCTTATGGTAGTAAAATAGGAAAAGTTAACTTTTGGTTTTCCTTGTTTTCCTTTTTTTGTTGTGATAATAATGGCTCCGTTTGCTGCTCTTACACCATACAATGCTGTGGCGGCAGCCCCTTTCAAGACGGTAAAGCTTGCTATGTCGTCGGGGTTTATATCGCCTGCCCTGTTGGCATACGAAAACTGCGATGAACTACCTACCGCATTTGAGCCTGAACTTGGCAAAACATTTCCGGAGAATGTTTCGTTATCTATTGCCAGTCCGTCCACAATAATTAATGGCTGATTATTCCGACCAGGGTCAATAGAACTTAGCCCCCTGATTAAAATGTCAACACCTCCTCCGGCTGATCCGGAAGACTGTCTGATTTGTACTCCCGCTACTCTGCCTTGTAGCGATGTCAAGGCATTGGGTTGGCTTGCCATATTCAGATTTTTGGTTTTAATCTCACTTACAGAATAGCCTAAAGCCCGTGCTTGTTTTTTAATCCCAAAAGCAGTTACAACAACTTCACCAAGTTTATTTACACTTTCATGAAGGGTAACATTGACTACTGAGCCGGTAACTTTAACTTCTTTTGTGTTAAAACCTACAAATGAAAACTCCAGTGTACTTCCCTGGGAAGCGTGGATCTTGTATTTTCCATTTAAGTCGGTTGTGGTTCCAATGTTGGTTCCTTTTATGCGAATATTTACTCCCGGCAATCCGGCTCCGGATGCATCCTTTACTACGCCGGTAATTAGTGGCGCTTGCGCAAATGACAATTGCGTGGCAGTAATAAATACCATTAAAAGAAATAAGAACCTGTACATTTTTTTCATAAGCTTATAAATTTTAATTAATAATAACAGTGAATGGTTGTAATATACATATAATAAGTTAACATGTTTTAAGTTTTATTAATGATTTTTAACACATATTTATCTAAGTCATATATTTCCTCTGGTTTTACCAAAGGATAAATTTATTTTTATAAAAGTTATACTTTTTTTACGCCTATACCCGGCCAGTCATTCAGGGTTACTTTTCCATTAATGACTTTCATGCCGGTGAAAGGATCGTTTTTTATGAGCAGGTTTCCATCCAGGTCTGCCCAGTCAACAAGCGGCGACAGTTGTGCAATGGCCGAAACGCCACACGATGTTTCTGTCATACATCCGACCATTACTTTCATGTCCAATGCCCTGGCCACCGTAATCATTTTTTGTGCTTCGAAAAGTCCTGTACTTTTCATCAGTTTAATGTTGATACCAGAGTAAACGCCTTTTATTTTATCTACAATGTCGGGCAGTCTTTGAAACGCTTCGTCTGCCATGGTGGGTAGCGGGCTGTATTCTGTGAGCCAGGCCATATCGTCAACCTGGCCTTTGGGCATGGGCTGTTCCACAAACACCACGCCTTTCTCTTTCAGCCAGTAAATCATATCCAGTGCTTTGTTTTTGTCTTTCCAACCCTGATTTACATCAACATACAACGGCATGTTTGTAACCGATCTTACTGCATTAATCATCTCCTGGTCGTTGCCGCGCCCCAGTTTAACTTTTAACACCTTTAGGTGTTCTTTCATTTTTATGGCTTCTTCTGTTTTGGCACGAACGACATCCGGTTTGTCAATACCGATGGTAAAATCGGTATCGGGTGTTTTTTGGGGATCCAGTCCCCACAGCTTGTAAAGTGGTTGATTAACCATTTTCCCGAGTAAATCATGCAGGGCGATATCAATAGATGCTTTTGCAGCAGGATTTCCTTCGGCGATGGAATCCACATAAGTTAAAATGTCATCTACGCGGAAAGGATCGGGGAATTGCTCCAGGTTTACTTTTTTGAGAAACCGGGTTGCACTGGCGATGGATTCTCCAAGATAGGGAGGCATGGATGCTTCGCCATATCCTGTTAAGCCTTCATAATCTATTTGTGTGAGGACATCGGGGGTTGAGTTTCGCGAATATTCAGCTACCGTAAAGGTATGCTGCATTTGTAAGGGGTAAGGTTTAAAAGTAAGTTTCATTTTGCTGCTTCCGCCAGATTTAATATAAGCCGGAATAGATTTGCCAACGGACATTTTTGGCAGCATAGCTCCTGCTGCTGTAATTCCTAAAATTTTTGTAAAATTTCTTCTGTTTAAAAGCATTCTATTCTGTTTTTAAAATTTTATATAAAAAGTTTTCCGAAACCTTTTGTATCGTATTTCCGTTTTCCTGTCCGATAATCCGAACGGCTCTCACAAAACGGGGTGCATATTCTGCAGCATAGCCGGGTTTTGTACTGTCCATACAACTTATCCTTACTTTCCCTGAGGAATGAATAAATTTTCCGTTACCAATATACATGGCTACATGGGTTACTTTTTCTGCGAGAGAATTATTTGATTTTCGTCCGAAAAACAGTAAGTCGCCCGGTTGCAACTTTTTATAACTGAAATCAGTTGTTATTTCTTTTCCGTATTTGGTTTGCTGCGATGCATCGCGTTGTAAAACAATGCCATTCAGGAAATAAATGGTTGAGGTAAACCCGCTGCAATCAATGGCTTTTGAAGAAAGACCTCCCCACAAATAAGGAATACCGTTAAATTTTAGCGCTGTTTTAACCAACGCATCTCCCGTAGGGTTTTTTTTGAAAAAAGTACCCAGCCTTATAACCTGATCTTTTTTTATAAAAGCTATCCGGCCATCGGGATATTTTACCTTATAAAATCCGTTTTCATTACCTATGACAGGCAGGATACATCCGATAACCAAATCGCTGACTACCTGGGATGCAATGTCGGGTTTTGAATAAGAAAAACCGCATTGTCGGTTGAAAACTATCTTTTTACCTGTTTCATATTTTTTCAGGTCGGCAGTATCGAACGGAACAATGCCGGATTGGTTAATCCATCCCAGGTAGTGGTTTGGAGTTTGAATTAAATACCAGCCGCCTTTTTTCTGAAGTATTTTTACCGGCGTTCCCAAAAGAGCCTGGTTGATAAGTTCTGAACTGTGTCGCCCCGCCTTCCTGATATTTGATACGGAGTTGTTTATAAGTGCAAATGTTTTTGCGCCGGATTCTGGTAAACAGGTTACGGAGAAGTTTACGGTTGGGAATCTCGTTTTTAATTTTAATAATGCAGACTGCGCTTTTTTATTTTCAACTTTGGCAGTAACAGACAGCTTCCCGTTTTCGTTCTTCATGGAGATATTCCACAGCGCATTTCTGGTGTCTGGAGCATAGACTTGTTTCAATGAGTCAACACGGCCTGTTATCTCCGAAACCAATGATACTTCACTGGTTTCGGAGCAGGAACTCAAAACAACTAACGTTACAAGAAAAATTACCAAAGTTTTAATATTCATGCTGTATTTATTTTTTTTAATCTTAATTATTTAAAATGCTCATCATCACGAAACGGTTATTTTTGAAAATAAATGTTCTCCTTTTTCGTTGGTTATCTCGTCCGAATAAATGGCTTTGGGCTTATCGCGCAGGGTATATTGGGAAACCATTATTTCTCCATAAGCCCCGGTACTTCTTATAGCCACCAGGTCGCCACGTATGGTCATGGGGAGCATTACGTTATCATCAAAGCTGTCGGATGATTCACAAACAGGGCCAACCACATCATATTTATAGTTCATGATTTGTGCTTCGGGTCTTGAAATATTTTGAATTTTGTGCTGTGCGCCATAAAGTGCCGGACGTATTAAATCGGTCATTCCTGCATCGAGAATCATAAACCGTTTGTTTACACCTTTTTTGATATAAAGCACTTTGGAAATCAGACTTCCAACTTGTCCGACTACAGCCCTTCCCAATTCAAAGTGTACCTTTTGATTTTTCCGTAATTTCAAATATTCATGAACGGTATCAAAAAATCTGGCATAATCCGGAACCAGTTCGGCATCGGGATTTTCATAGTTAATGCCTAAACCCCCTCCCAGATTGATGTGTTCCAATTCTATGCCGTGTTTATCAAAAATAACATCCTGAATGCTGTTTACTTTTTTACACAGTTCTATATAAGGTGTAAGTTCTCTGATTTGGGAACCGATATGAAAATGAAGCCCGATAAGTTTAATATGAGATAAATTATTCGTCTGATGAATGACTTTATCCAGAAACTGCAGTGGAATTCCAAACTTATTTTCGGGTAACCCGGTGGTAAGGTATTTGTGGGTTATGGCGTCGATATCGGGATTCAGACGGAGAGAAACGGGGACAATTTCCCCCTTTTTGATTCCCCATTCGTTTATCACTTCAATTTCTTCCATGGATTCGCAGTTGAAGCTAAAGATTGATTTGTCAATAGCATAAGCAATTTCGGCATCACTTTTCCCGACACCGGCGAAAACAATTTTTTCAGGTTTAATTCCTGTTTCAATGGCCTTTTTAACTTCGTTTCCACTTACACAGTCGATACCAAAACCATATTGTTTAATGGTTTCCAGAATACGATCGTTTGCATTTGCCTTTATGGCATAGTGAACCAGATAATTGTATTTTTCAGCTGCTTGCTTAAGCTTGCTTAAACTTTCGTTGAGCAACCCCATATCATAGTAATAAAAAGGGGTTTCCGTTTGTGAAAAAAATTGATACAATTGTTTGTTAAACAAGGGCTAAAATTTTAAAATGTTTATAAATAAAGTTCAAATTTAAACCTTATGTTGTTTATTTAAAAATTTTTTAATAATTTTATACAAAATTTATACCTAATGTTAAAATCCTAACAAATGAGAACAATTGGAGAGATAGTGAAGCAATTAATCAGGGAAACACCCTTTTTGGAGGAAGCGTTAGATGACGGTTTAATCAATATTTCATCTTTGGCCAGGAAGCTTAAGCCACAGGTGGAAAGTGAGTTGCATAAGGAGGTGCAAACCGGTGCCCTTGTTATGGCCATAAAAAGGTATGACCCGGGATATAACTACAAACTAAAATTTGGAATAAAGCAGTTTGTCAGCAGTCTTGGAGATCTTATTGTTCAATCGGGCTTGATGCACTACACTTTCGAAAATTCCGGTACGCTTGCCAAAAGGCACCGTGAACTGATAAGCCGTATTTCGGGAGACCAGATTTATTATTCAATATCCCGTGGAATTTTTGAAACAACAGTGGTGGTGAGCAACTCGACAACCAAACTTGTTGAGGAAATTTTTGCCAAAGAAAAATTAATCTTTCAGAAATACAGCCTGTCTTCAATTACACTGCGGTTACCCAAAAAGAGGGATGAAACAACAGGGTTCTTTTATTATATTTTAAAAAACCTGGCTTTGGAAAATATTAACATTGAGGAACTCATATCCACAACCAACGAATTTACGGTTTTGGTGGGAGAAAATGATATTGACCGTGCCTTTTCCATATTGATGCGGTTAAAAAAAACGGAAGGCTAAAAGCCCAGTACTTTCCGGTAAACTTCCTCATACCCGTCAATCATTTTGTTCGTGCTGAAATTTTCCAGCGCATGTTGGCGGCAGTCGGCCCGGCTGATGTCTTTTACTTTGGATAATGTGGCTGCAGCTTCATCAATATTTTGAACCAAAAATCCTGTTTCCCCATCTATTATCAACTCCGGCATGGAACCTCTGTTGAAAGCTACTACCGGCGTTCCGCACATCATAGCTTCGGCAACGCTGAGGCCGAAAGGCTCTTCAAAACTAATGGGATGCAGCAAAGCAAATGCTTTTCCCAACAGTACATCGCGTTTTGCAGGACCTGAATTTCCCACATATACAATTTGTTTATCATCCACAAAGGGCTTCACTTTTGAGTTGAAATATTCTTTATCCTGTATCAGTCCGGAGATAATTAGTTTTCTGCCAGCTTTTCGGGCAATCTGAATCGCTTCTGATGTCCCTTTTTCAGGATGTATTCTCCCGAAAAACAACAGATAATCATCCGGGTTTTCCTGAAAATGAAATTCCCGGGGGGCGATACCGTTATATACCGTGGCGATATAGTCCAGTTTGTTGTTCCGGTCGGCATTGCTGATGGATACATAATAAGAGGTGTTGTTGTATTTTTTAAAAACCGGGATAATCTTTGGTGATGAAAACCCGTGGATGGTGGTCACCATGGGCGTCTTAATAAGTCTTGAATAGGTTAGTGGCAGAAAATCGTAGTTGTTGTGCAGGATGTCAAATTCGCCTGCCATTTCCATAAAATGCGAAATATGCAGACATTCACAAACTTTGGCATCCATTTCGGGATGTTCGCCATAGGGCTTATCGCAGACGGCCTCAAGTTTTCCTTTGGTAAAAGAATCTGAAGTGGCAAAAAGGGTGACATCATGACCGCGCAATGCCAGACCTTCGGCGATATTGGATGCAACCTGTTCCCATGGCCCGTATTTTCGGGGCGGCGTTCGCCAGCAGGCGGGGGATAAAATGGCTATTTTTATGTTTTGCATGGGTTTTGAAATTTGATTTTAGAAATTAGAATTCAGAATTGGGGTTTGCTCTGGCCGTTGTTGCAAAAGCAGAAAAAACAACATTGCTTTTTAAAGAAAAGTATTCTGAAATTGTTCATTTTTCAACACATTTTAAAAAAATCTCCTTTCTCAATTTCCCATTGCTTTTCGTGTTTTCGTCAAACACATTTCCACCAAATCGTTTATATGTGCTGTTCCTGTACACATTACCGTGTCGGCACCTCCCCAGTATAGCCGAACGGTACCATCATCTTCCGGGATGGCAGCGCAACTAAACACTACATTATGGACGTATCCTGTAATTTCCCACGGATCTTCCGGCTGGAGAATCCAATCGTCACTCACACCTATTATTTCTGACGGGTCGTGCAGGTCGTGCAGTGCAACTCCCAGCCGGTAAACGCTGCCATCCATGGTGGGGAAAACACCATGATAGATACTCAGCCATCCTTTTTCGGTTTTAATGGGTGGTGCTCCGGGACCAATTTTCATTTGATCCCAATGATAGGGAACAGGATCCATAATCCGTTTTGACTCTCCCCAGTAGCGCAGGTCGGGCGAATAGGAAATCCAGACAGACCACGGGCTTATTTCCGAATGTGGCCTGTCGAGGCGGGCGTAGCGTCCGTTGAATTTTTCAGGAAAAATAACCACATTTCTGTAGTCGGCTTCGGTAATCATGGAAAAACGTTCCACCGTTTTAAAATCACGGGTTTTTGCCAGGCCAATGCGGATGCCGTGTGGCGAATAAGCACTGTAAGTGATGATGTATTCTCCATCAATAAATGTTATTCGCGGATCTTCAATACTCCACGATTCATATTCCTGATAGGGACTTTTGTCGTCCGGGGTCATAAACGGTTTTTCTCTGACTTTAAAATCTATACCGTTTTCACTATCAGCGATTCCTAAGATGCTCCTGCCGTTGTATAAATGCGAGCGAAAAACCATAATGTACTTTTCATTGTATTTTACTACAGCCGCATTGTGCACGGTTGCCACCGGATAGGGTACATCTGCTTTGGTGAGAATTGGGTTTTTAGAATAACGGGTTACTGGTTTCATGGTATTTCCTTTCTTAATTATTAAACAGTCTTTTCTTTTTCAAAAGCCTCTAATACAATGAGATGTGACAACAGGTATGATAACATGCTTTCAGCGCCCTGGTTGCGGTTTACACCTCCTTTTTCCAGGCCATCGCAGCAACCTTTGGTTTCGTAATCGTATAGCGGGATGTGCAAATCATTTTCTCCCAGAAACCACATAAAAGATGTGAACATCTTATGCAGATAATCTTTTTTGTTTTCAGATACGAGATATGCTTTTTCGTACATAAGAACCATTCCCATGGCATCAACAGGCTGCTGGACAAACCGGGCTCGTTTGCCTCCTTTGGGATACCATCCTTCATTTCCTATGAGTACGATGTGGTCATCTTTCAGGGTAACGCTTTCCAGAAAATTCATACTTCTTTCAGCCACCTGTAAATATTTCTCCTGTCCGGTTTTTTCATATGTACAGAACAACGCTGCAGGCAGCAGTCCGTTGTCATAAGTCAGGATGGGCTCAAACCATTGCCATCCCTGCTCGCTTTCTTTTTCGAATGCATCAGTTAGTTTATCAGCCAGTCCGGACATAATGCTAACCATTCCTTCATCCCACGGAAAACGGTTTAGATAATAACTGATACCCAAAAGAGTGTTGGCAATACCCCGCCAGCTTTGCAGATGTCGAAAAATGTTTGCTGACGAATTAAAAAGCTGATGGGCTATTTGGAAAGAGGCATCGTTGGGCGAATGGGCCAGCAAAAACCCCAAAGCCCAGATGGTTCTTCCAAAAGCATCTTCCGAACTTTTCTCATCAAGATATTGATGGCTGTAGCTAAGAAAATTTCTGAAACTTCCATCGGGATTTTGCATGTAGTTGATGTAAGAGAGGTAAGTGGACATTAAGTTTATGGCATCCGGCTCTTTTTGCCGCTCGTGTACCATGTTCATTACCAACAGCGCACGGGCATTGTCGTCAAGGCAGTAGCCATGGTGAAAATTGGGAATATTATAGCGTGCATGTTGTAAAATACCGGTGGAATCGGTCAGCCTTTTTACGTGGCTCAGGTTTAGCGATGGCAGCAATGTTAAATCAATAATTTTTTCCTTGTAGGTTTTTGGTGTTTGGTATTTTTTAATAACATCTTCTGCTGTTTTCAGGTATTTCTTCCCCTGCAAGGGCCAGGTAACTTTTTTTCCATAGGCAAATGCACGGTTACGAATGGCTTTTGTTTTGCCGGGATTTCCAAGCAGGTCAATCAAAACGTTGGCCAGTTCTTCATGATCGTTAAATGGAAAGAGCACGCCGCGCCCTTTTTCCAGCAACTCGGTGGCATGCCAGTATGGAGTGGAAACTACAGCGGTACCTGAGCCAACGGCATACGACAATGTTCCGCTGGTAATCTGTGCTTCGTTGGGATAAGGCGTTAAATAAATATCAGTAGCTGAAAGATAAGCACATAAATCGGGTTCTTCAAGAAAACTATCAATAAAAATGACGTGCTTTCCCAATTTGTTTTTTTGTACCAGCCTTTTCAAAAAATGACGATACTCTTCGCCTGATACTTTGACTATGCCGGGATGTGTTTTCCCGATTACCATGTAAACTACTTTCGGAAACTTCTTTACCACACGGGGTAGGGCACGGATAACCGTTTCAATACCTTTTCCCCTGCTGAGTAAACCAAACGTCATGAGTGGAATATTATCCTCCAAATGAAATTTTTGTTTGTAGAAGTCATGGTTTTCATAGTCAAACTCGGGAAAGCCGTGCCGGATAATCGTAATCTTTTTTTTCGGAATCTTGTAAAGTTCTACCAAAAAGTTAACCGCCATCTTGCTCATGACTATGATTCTGGCTGCTTTTTTACCAATTTCGGTAAGAATAGCTTTTTCGCTGAATGTTGGTTCTTTTAATATCGTGTGAAAGGTAACCAGCAAAGGAACTTTTAACCGGTTGAGAAGTGGTAGAATATAAACTCCGCTTTTCCCGCCAAAAATACCGAACTCATGCTGCAAGATACAAATGTCTGCCGAGTAGTTGATAAAATCTGCCGCTTTCAGGTAATCTTTTTGGTGACTCTCGCGGATGCTGTATTTTACAATGTCGGGATAGGCATAAGCTCCTTCTTTATCCGTCATGGCAACCACAAAAACTGAAGTGTTTTCTTTTTTCGCTTCTGTTTCTTTTGGAAGTGCCCCGATAAGGTTCTCTGTAAAAGTGGCAATGCCACATTCTCGTGGCGTGTAAGTTGTAATAATGGCTGCTTTCATAGCATTTCCGGTTTTTATTTAAATGAACTTGAATTTCCAAAGGTAGCAATGTTTTAAATATTGCTTTGTCAATTTAGATTTTAGAATTCTTAAAAATTCTAAAATCCAGATGATGCTGACGCGGGAAATATCCGGGTTTTCGGTTTATCTTTGCTGTATAAATAGCAACATGCCGGAAATACTCAATAATAAAAAAATTTACAGCCTGCTGGAGATTTCATCTGGCATTAGCCGTGCTGTAAGCCGTGCTTTCCCTGATTATTACTGGGTGAAAGCTGAAATTACAAAACTTAATTTTTATCCCAAAAGTGGTCACTGTTATCCTGACTTGGTAGAAAAACATAATGGTTTGGTAAAAGCACAAATCAGAGCCAATATCTGGGCAGGGAACTATGCTAAAATCAATCAAAAATTTAAAACGGTTACCGGTGAACCGCTTAAAGATGGATTGAAGATTCTCTTTCTTGCCAAAGTAAACTACCATGAACATTACGGGCTGGCATTGAATATTTTGGATGTGGAACCTTCTTTTACATTGGGTGAAATGGCACGGGAAAAACAATTGACGGTTGAACAACTGAAAAAGGAAGGTCTTTTTGAGGAAAACAAAAAACGGCTTTTATCGCTGGTGCCAAAACGTGTGGCTGTCGTCTCGGTGGAAACCAGCAAAGGCTACAGTGATTTCAAAAATGTATTGGAAAATAATGCCTGGCATTATCTTTTCTCGCTTACGTTGTTTCCTGCCCTTTTACAGGGAGACGGGGCGGTACGTTCCATTGGGGAACAACTAAATGCTATTGCCGCCCGCCGGAATGAGTTTGATGTGGTGACCATAATCCGTGGCGGTGGCGGCGATGTGGGGTTGAATGCTTACGACAATTATCATCTTGCCAAAGCAGTATCGCTTTGTCCTCTTCCGGTGATAACAGGAATAGGTCATTCCACAAATCTGACGGTTGTACAAATGGTTGCTTTTGCCAACAAAATCACACCCACCGAAGCCGGCCATTTCCTGATTCAGCAGTTTCATAATTTTGCCGGAAGACTTGAGAATGCCGAAGGAAAAACCATACGTTACGCCACCGAAATACTGACAGTGGAGAAACAACATTTTATGCAATCGGTCAAAATGTTTGCGGTACATACCCGAAACCTCTTTAGTCACCACAAAACCCAATGGGTTTACCTGATGAAAAGACTGGAACAATCGGTTCCGGGACTGCTTGTTAAAACAAACGAACAGCTGACAAGTGTTGCTTCACACCTGAAATATCAACCGGTTCAAAAAATCCATCGGGAAGGCCAAAAGCTGAAAAATATTCAAAAACTGATGTCTGTTCATGTGGAACAATCGGTGCGTAAAGCCGACAGCCGGCTCAGGCTGTCAGAGAGTAAAATCAGCCTGTTGAAACCGGAAAATATCCTGAAAAAAGGATACAGCATCTCCACCGTTGACGGAAAAATACTCCGGTCAGCGGATATGGTAAAATCCGGTCAACGGTTGAAGACAAAGCTGTACAAAGGTGAGATAGAAAGTGTTATTGAGAGAAAAACCAAAAAAAATAAGATGAAACACCCATGACAAATAAATTTGACACATTCACTCTGTGGAATAGCTTTAATTTCACAGGGCAGGGGGGAATGATTGTCTGCAAAATACCGACCACGAATTTCGCGAATTACACGAATATTTTCGCTGGCGAAAAATCAAAATTGATGTAATCTGTGTAATTCGTGGCTAAAGGCATGACCGAATATAATAGATTAGAGGACAATAAAATACAAAATTGTAAACGGATGAAAGAACAAAGCTATTCCAAAGCCATTGACGAATTGGAAAACATTATTGTGGAAATTGAAAACGAAGACATATCGGTGGATGAACTCTCAACAAAGGTAAAACGGGCTGCCGAATTGATTCGTATTTGTAAAACGGTGTTGTACAAAACCGAAGAGGAGGTTAACGCCGTGCTGAAAGACATGCAGGAAGAACAATCATAGGTGAGAGCTTCACACTATTTTCCACTATTTTTGCCGCATGATTCTGACAGATACGCATACCCATCTTTACCTCGACGATTTTGAGGAAGATCGGGAACAGGTGATAAAAAACGCTTTGGAAAACGGGGTAGTCCGCATGTTGCTGCCTAATATTGACAGCACTACGGTGGATGACCTGAAATCTATGGCAACTGCTTTCCCCAAACACTGTTATCCCATGATGGGATTGCATCCTACCTCCGTAAAGGATAATTACGAAAAAGAAATAGCCCTTGTTGAACAGGAACTTACTACAGGAAAGTATTACGGAGTAGGCGAAATAGGTATTGACCTGTACTGGGATAGTACTTTTGAAGAACAGCAGAAAAATTCTTTTCGTAAACAACTGCGGCTGGCAAAAAAATACCGGTTGGCGGTGTCCGTTCATACCCGGAATGCTTTCAAATTTACTATTCAGATTGTCAAAGAAGAACTTACTGATGATTTGAAAGGCGTATTCCACTGCTTTACAGGGACAATGGAGGAAGCCGGGCAAATTATGGATGCAGGATTTAAAATGGGTATTGGCGGCATTGTTACCTTTAAAAACAGCGGGTTGGCAGAAGTAGTAGCTCAGCTGCCTTTGGAAACATTGGTTCTGGAAACAGACGCCCCTTATCTTACGCCGGTTCCTTATCGTGGAAAACGAAACCAAAGTGCTTATCTGCTGTATGTGGCACAAAAAATTGCTGAAATAAAAAATATCCCGGTTGAAACGGTAGCTGAAGTCACAAGCCGGACAGCCGAAAATCTTTTTTTCAAGAAACAGTAAAAATATGGAAGAACAAATCAGCCTGCTCATTATATATACCGGTGGAACCATTGGGATGATAAAAGATCCGCAAACCGGCTCGTTGCGACCTTTTAACTTTGATGGTGTTTATGATCAGATTCCCGAACTGAAACGGTTTCATTATCAGTTGGAATTTTACTGTTTCGAGCCACTTATCGATTCCAGCGACATGCAACCAGCGCACTGGGTTGAGCTGGCCGAAATCATTGAAAAAAATTACGAGACATTTGATGGATTTGTGGTGTTGCATGGTTCCGATACCATGGCTTATACAGCCTCGGCATTAAGTTTTATGCTGGAGAACCTGAACAAACCGGTTGTTTTTACGGGTTCGCAACTTCCGTTGGGCGTATTGCGTACCGATGGCCGCGAAAATTTTATTACTGCTATTGAACTGGCAGCAGCCTCAGAAGATAATACGCCACTCATCCCGGAAGTTTGTATCTATTTTGAAAACCAATTGATGCGCGCCAACCGAACCATGAAATACAACGCCGAGAATTTCAACGCGTTTGTTTCTCCCAATTATCCCGTACTGGCAGACGTAGGTGTTTACCTTAAATATAACAGACATCATATTCTGAAACCCAATTTCAAGAAGCTTAGAGTTCATAAAAATATGGACAACCGCGTTGCAATTCTGAAATTATTCCCTGGTATATCAAAAGAGGTTGTGGAATCTATCCTCGGCATACCGGGACTGCAAGCAGTAATTTTAGAAACTTTCGGGTCTGGTAATGCACCTACGGAATCCTGGTTTCTTGAAATACTGGAAAAATATACTGAAAAGGGGTTATACATTATTAATGTGTCACAATGTGCTGCGGGCACTGTTGAACAGGGAAAATATGACACCTCTTTAAAGTTAATGGAGATAGGTATTATCAGCGGCAGAGACATGACAACGGAAGCTGCACTTACCAAAATTATGTACTTGTTGGGTGAGAATTTATCACCGGGAAAATTTAGAGCCATTATGAATTTGTCCTTAAGAGGAGAAATTACTGTTCATTAAGAATATTTTTATACTTTTGGCGTCCGAAATGGAGAGGTGCTCGAGTGGCTGAAGAGGCACGCCTGGAAAGCGTGTATACCCCTAAAGGGTATCGCGGGTTCGAATCCCGCCCTCTCCGCAGATAAGGAAATTGTTCTTAGAGTTGTTATAAATCAGTGAAAAAATAATTCATAATCAAATAATTTATATTTTTGTAACCATTATATCAGAATAATGTAACATCGTTTTAATCAATTTTTATCAATCATGAAAAAATTAATTGCATTTATTTCAATTGCTGCACTGCTAAGCATTGGGTTTTCAAATTTTGTTTATGCCCAGGACACCACAGCAAATGATACCACAACCGTTGTCAAACAAGATTCGACGGCTAAAGACACCACAGCTGTTGCAGCTACCACGCCTGCAGCTACCACACCACAGCCTAAGTCATTTCATCAGGTTTTAAAGGAAGAGTTCATACAAGGTGGTCCCACTTTTATGGGAGTTATTTTGTTGACATTTATTTTCGGTCTGGCCATTGCCATTGAACGTATTCTTTATTTAACCCTTGCTTCCATTAACTCAAAGAAACTATTGAAGGATGTGGAAACAGCTTTAGGTAATAATGATGTAGAAGGGGCCAGAGAAGTTTGCCGCAATACTCGTGGGCCTGTTGCCGCTATTTTTGCAGAAGGGCTAAACCGATACGACAACGGCCTGGAAGATGTGGAAAAATCCATTATTTCCTATGGTAGCGTTGTAACCGGAAGGCTCGAAAACGGCGTAAGCTGGATTTCATTGTTTATTGCTCTGGCACCTATGTTGGGATTTATGGGAACAGTAATTGGGATGATCCAGGCATTTAATAATA
This sequence comes from Bacteroidales bacterium, assembly GCA_015488735.1. Classification (GTDB taxonomy): domain Bacteria; phylum Bacteroidota; class Bacteroidia; order Bacteroidales; family F082; genus Sulfidibacterium. The sequence continues at coordinate 30,243 of WFNG01000087.1, forward strand.
TTGCCGTAGCCGGTGAAATTAGCCCTGCAGTTGTTGCCAGTGGTATTAAAGTTGCCTTGCTGACAACCGTATTCGGTTTGATTGTTGCCGTTGTTCTTCAGGTTTTCTACAATTATATTATTTCAAAAATTGACAGCTTGGTTAGCGACATGGAAGACACTTCCATTGCTTTCATTGACATTGTGGCTAAACATTATAAAAAATAATCTGCCATGAAAGATAAAGTAGCAAACATAACCAAATGGTTTCTGTATGCCCTGCTGCTGGTAGGAGCTATCCCCGGAATTCTGTTTTATGCAGGGGCAATGGGCACAGATGCTTTCCTGGGTTGGGGTAAATTTATGTTTATTCTTGGTGTGGCAGTTCTTGTTCTTACACCGATTTATACCATAATTAATAACCCCAAGAACCTGATAAAAATGCTTATTAGCATTGTCGTTCTGGCTGTAATACTTGCTGTATCTTACGCCTTTGCCACAAATCATATGTCGGCATTACAACTGGAAACGAATAAAATTTCTGCGGAAACTTCCAGACTTGTGGGGATGGGGCTGATTGCCACCTATATTACCCTCGTTTTGTCCGTTATCGCTATCCTGTATTCAGGAATTGTGAAAATGTTTAAATAAGATAAATTATGGCTAGAAGAGGAACACCAGAAATAAATGCCGGATCAATGGCGGATATCGCATTCTTGTTGTTGATATTCTTCCTGGTTACTACAACCATGGATGTTGATACCGGTATTACGAGGATTCTGCCACCACTGCCAAAAAATAACAACGAAAAAGTGGATGTTAAACAACGGAACGTACTGAAAGTTCTTATTAACAACCACGACCTTATGCTTGTAAACGGGAAACCTGCCAATGTTCATAATTTGACAGACAAGATTATTGATTTTATGTCAATACATCCCAACAACCCTGCGTACCCTCAGGTTAAAGAGCAATTCATCCCGCAACTGGGACGAAAAGTATTGATGACTAAAGGGATTATTTCGTTAAAAAATGACAGAGGGACTTCCTATAAAATGTATATCAAAGTACAGGATGCAATTGCCAAGGCTTTCAACGAAATGAAAAACCAGGCGGCACTCAAGTACTATGGTGTAAAATTTGATCAGCTTGTAAATAATAAGAAAATAGCGGCCATTAATAAGTTGGTTCCTATTCGTGTTTCAGAAGCTGAACCTGAAAATGTTGGAGGAGGGAAGTAATATGGCTAAATTTAAAACAAGTAAAACGAAAGAAAGTCCGGCGATTAACACCGCATCACTTCCTGATATCATTTTCATATTGCTGTTCTTTTTTATGGTAAGTACCAGCATGCGTCAGAATACGGTAATTGTGAAGATTAAACTTCCGGAAGCTACCCAGGTTCAAAAACTGCAAAAGAAATCTTTGGTTAGCTATATTTATATAGGCCAACCGGTGAATACCGCTCTTTACGGTACCAAACCAAGGATCCAGCTTAACGACAGTTTTTCGACTGTTGCCAACATACCCGAATTCGTGACTAAAGCACGCCAGGCTCGTAATGAAGCTGTGCGTAATCAGTTGACGTTTTCTTTAAAAGTGGATGAGAATACCAAAATGGGTATTGTTACCGATGTGAAGCAACAATTGCGTAAAGCCAATGCCTTGAAAATTAATTACTCAACCAGAAAGGTGTTAGCGAAATAAAGTTTTTATAAATTTGATGAAAAAGCCAATCTCTCCTGAGATTGGCTTTTTTAATATCCCGGAAATACTCAGTTTCCCTATCTTTGCAAATCCTTATTAATATTTGCATGAAAACACTTCACAAATACATGTTGAAATCGTATCTGGGGCCATTTTTGATGACCTTTTTTATCGCGCTTTTCATATTGTTGATGCAGTTTTTGTGGAAATATGTGGACGACCTGGTAGGAAAGGGGCTGGGGCTGATTGTTTTGTTGCGCCTTATGTTTTATGCGTCAGCAACCTTTGTGCCGCTGGCACTGCCCCTTGCTGTTTTGCTTTCTTCCTTAATGACTTTTGGTAATATGGGAGAACATTACGAGCTTGTTCCCATAAAAAGCGCCGGGATATCTTTACAAAAAGCAATGCAACCACTTATTATTCTTGCTGTTATCATTAGCTTAAGTGCTTTTTTGTTTTCAAATTATGTGTTTCCGGTGGCTAACCTAAAGTTTGGTTCCCTGCTTTACGATATACGGCAGAAAAAACTTGCTTTTAATCTGAATGAGGGCATATTTGACAATGAACTGAATGGTTACGTTATCAGGGCTGGGAGAAAAGCCAAAGACAACAAGACCATTTATGATGTTATGATATATGACCATACCAACCGGATGGGCGATACAAAAGTTACTGTTGCCAAAAAGGGAATTATGGAGTTGTCGCCCGACCAAAAACATTTGGTAATCACGCTTTTTAATGGTTATAACTACATTGAGGTGGTTAATCAAAGAGGATACCGGCAATCTCATCCCTTTGAGGAGATGAAGTTTAAAAAACAAATCCTGTCATTCAACCTGTCTCAACTTGACCTTAAGCATACCAATGAATCCCTTTTCAAAAATCATTATTCTATGCTCAATGTCAAGCAACTTGACCATGCTATTGATTCTTTGACGTTCTTTTTAAAAGAACGAAAGCTGGCTTTCCAGAATAATTCCCTCCGAAATTTTAATTTGTTACATACGAAGAATAAGTCTCCCGGAAATCAAAAAAGAACAACGACTAAAGAAGCAAAAGTAGCACCAGCACTTTACCCGTTTTTAAAGCATTTTGATTTTGAAGCACAAAATCAAATTCTGGGGTCTGCTCAACGGCGTGTAGGAAATCAAAAAGACAATTTGCTTTTTCATTTAAACCGTATTGTTAAGCCTAAGGAGCGCTTAATTATTCGGCACGAAATTATCTGGAACCAGAAATTTAAGCTCTCTTTGGCCTGTCTTATCTTCTTTTTTATCGGGGCTCCTTTGGGTGCCATTATTCGAAAAGGAGGACTTGGCCTTCCTGTGGTTATCTCGGTTATTTTCTTCGTAATTTATCATGTTATCGCCGTTATTGGAGAAAAAGCTGCACGTACCGGTGACATGAGTGTGCTCATGGGTGTCTGGCTCTCGACGATGGTTATTCTTCCCCTGGGCCTGTTTCTCACTTACAAAGCCACCACCGATTCCCAACTTATGGATACCGAAAGCTGGCGAAAATATTTTGAAAAACATGCCGGTGCAAGAAAAATTGTGGATACTATAGCAAATATTGAGAAATGGTTCCGGAAAAGAAAATCAGGACAATAAAATCCATGGTACCGCTAAAAATACTTTTTATCTGTAACAAATCGCCCTGGCCGGCGATAGAAGGTGGCCCGATGGCCATGAACAATCTGATAGAAGGATTGATAGCTGCCGGAAATCAGGTGAAGGTAATTGCTGTGGATTCTGCTAAGTATCATGTTGAAGCGGAAGATATTCCCGATGATTACCGGAAAAAAACAGGAATTGAATTTGTTCACCTGGACCTTTCTGTTAAGCCTGTGCCTGCCATGCTAAATCTGTTTTCAAAAGAATCGTATCATGTGAGGCGGTTTGTTTCAATCGATTTTGAGGCTAAACTTATTGAAATCCTGCAAAAAGAGCAGTTTGATATCGTTCAGTTGGAAACACTTTTTATGGCCCCTTACCTTGATGCGATCCGAAAATACAGCAGTGGAAAAATCGTTTTGAGATCGCACAATATTGAACACCTTATCTGGAAACGGATATTTCTTAAAAGTCGCAATCCGGTAAAGAGGTTTTATCTGAAACACCTTTTTTCTACACTCGAAAGATATGAAAAAGGAGTGTTAAACCGCTTTGATGGTATTTTGCCCATCACCGAAAAAGATGCGACCTTTTTTAAAAATCACTGTAAAAAACCGGTGAAAACCATTCCGTTTGGCGTAAATCCTGAAGATTATCCATTACGGGGCAACGAGCAACAGGAATTTGCTTTGTTTCATATTGGCGCTATGAACTGGATGCCCAACGAAGAGGGTATTCGCTGGTTTCTGAAAGAAGTATGGCCTGATGTGAGGGCAAAATTCCCCTTGTTAAAATTGTATCTTGCCGGTCGTGTTATGCCACGTTGGCTTTTGAACTTAAAGGAGAAAAATGTGGTTGTCCTGGGTGAAGTTCCTGATGCCCGCGCGTTTATTCTCTCAAAAACTATTTCCATAGCTCCGCTGTTTTCGGGTAGTGGCGTCAGGATAAAGATTATTGAAAGCATGAGCCTTGGGAAAGCCGTTATCTCTACAAGCACAGGAGCTGAAGGAATTGAATACACAGAGGGAAAAGATATTCTCCTTGCCGATTCGGCTGAAGATTTTATAGCAGCCATTACCCGGCTTTATGAAAATCCCCACCAGGCCTTTAAGCTGGGAGAGAATGCCCGTAAACTTATGGAAGCAAAACATGATAACCGGAAAATAATTGAATATCTGGAGGCCTTTTATCGGAAAATTTTATGACATTTGTCTGATGCGAAAAAATGCAGCCTATGAGAATTTTTGTTTTGCTTTCCAGAATTCCGTACCCGCTTGAAAAGGGAGATAAACTCAGGGCTTTTCATCAGCTAAAAGTACTCTCAAAAAAGCATGAAATAATTCTCTGCGCACTCAACCCATTGTCAAAAGTCGACAAACAAAAAGCTTTTGAACAATTGCAGCCCTATTGCCGTTCTATTAATTTTATTGACTTACCTGCCTATAGCCGTGTCATGAATATTATGAACGCTTATTTCTCCGGACTTCCTTTGCAGTCGGGTTATTTTTACAACCGACAGGCAGCAAAAAAAATAAAAGCACTTATAACAGAATATCAACCGGACTATCTTTTTGCACAGCTCTCGCGGACGGCCCGGTATCTTATGAATGTTCCCATTAAAAAAATGTTGGATTATCAGGATGCTTTTTCTTACGGCCTGAAACGGAGAGCCGAAAAAGCAGGGTGGCTGTTAAAACCCGTTTTTATGTTGGAACACAGGCGGATGGAAGCTTTCGAGAAAAAGATTTTTGACAATTTCGATCATAAAATTATTATTTCGGAACAGGATCGAGACCTTATTCCGCATCCCGAAAAACATACCATAACAGTTATCCGAAATGGTGTGGACCGGTCGTTTTTTAAACCGCTCATGCGACGAAAAAAGCAGGAGATAGTCTTTATCGGCAATATGAACTACCCACCCAATGTTGATGCAGCCGTTTTTCTTGCCAAAGAAATAATGCCGCTGGTGTGGCAGAAAAAACCTGAAATACGGTTGTTGTTGGCGGGGGCCAGTCCTCACGCCAGGGTTAAAAACCTTGAAAACAGCATGGTAACTGTAAGTGGATGGATGGATGACATCAGGGAAGCCTATGCCGGTTCCGAAATTTTTATTGCTCCCATGCGCATGGGTACCGGATTGCAAAACAAGTTGCTGGAAGCGATGGCTATGAAGATTCCCTGCATCACTACATCAATGGCCAATGCCGCCTTGAAAGCAAAAGAGAAAGAAGAAATCCTCACGGGAAATAGTGCAAAAGAATTAGCTGATGCGTTGCTTTTTTTACTGGAAAATGAAAAGGAACGCCAAAAGCTGGCAGAAAAAGCCTTTATCTTTGTAAAACAAAATTACGGCTGGGAGGAAGCGACCGTCCCAATGGAAAAACTTATACACGACACTTTTTTGTAAATACAGATACGTCATAGCTTATTTTTATGAAAGAAAAAGAAATTTTGGCCACCTATCTTCCCGAAGCAATGGTTGATCCGGTATTTGCCTGGATTGTCCGTCATCAGATACATTTAAAGATTACCCGGAGCAGGGTTTCAAAGCTGGGCGATTACAGGCCGCCTCAAAGCCGGCAAGCTTATCATAGTATTTCTATAAACCATGATTTGAATCCTTATGCGTTTTTTATCACCTTTGTTCACGAGCTGGCGCATCTGCTAACGCATAAGCAGTACGGCAGAGAGGTGCAGGCTCACGGCAGGGAATGGAAAGCAAATTATAGTAAGCTGATGAAACCTTTTCTGGAAAAAAATGTTTTTCCTGCCGACTTGCAGCGAACAGTTTACCACCATTTGCGCAATATTAAAGCCTCCAGCTATGCTGATGCGGAGTTGACGCGCATGCTCATGATGTTTGATGTTGGTAAACGCGAAACGCTTGTAGAGGATTTGAAACCCGGCGACCGGTTTTTTTTCAGGGACAACCGGAAATTTCAGATGATTGGAAAATTGCGGAAACGGTATAAATGTATAGAGCTGGATAATCAGCGCATTTTTTTGTTCCAGCCGCTTACGCCGGTTAAGATCTTGAATGGCGGAGATGGTAAATCCTGATGGCTAATGCATAAGGGATGGCGTCCGGTTTTGAATTGATTTCATGAAAATGAGGATATTTTCACGAAATACCTTATTTTTGTTACACCTAAAAAAATTACAATGGATAATTATTATTGCGTAATAATGGCCGGAGGGGTTGGCTCCCGCTTTTGGCCCATGAGCAAAACAGTACATCCAAAACAATTTATGGATGTGCTTGGAACCGGAAAAACGCTGATTCAACTTACTTTCGACCGGTTTACAAAAATTCTTCCTGCAAAGAATATTTATATCGTTACCAACGAAATATACCGCGATCTTGTTTTAGAGCAATTGCCTGAAATTTCAGAAAATCAGGTGCTTTGCGAGCCTTCCAGGCGTAATACGGCTCCCTGTATTGCTTATGCAAACTACAAAATAAAAGAGGAAAACGAAGAGGCTGTTATCGTGGTGGCACCTTCTGATCATATTATTTTGAAAGAAGAGGAGTTTGTGAACGATGTGAAAACAGCCATGGAAGCTGCCTCACAAAAGGACTGGCTGATCACTATGGGCATCCGCCCCAGTCGTCCGGATACGGGTTATGGCTATATTCAACGCGAATGCGATGATATATACCCCAAGGACAACAGGTTGCATAAGGTGAAGACGTTTACCGAAAAACCCAACCTCGAAATTGCCAAATCATTCCTGGCCAGTGGTGATTTCCTCTGGAATTCAGGTATTTTTATCTGGTCGCTGAAAAGTATTATGGCCGCTTTTGACAAGCATCTGAAAGATGTTAACCATCTTTTTGAAAAGGGTATCGGGAAATATAATACGCCCGGAGAAACCGCGTTTATCAAAGAAACTTATGCGGTTTGTAAAAATATCTCCATCGACTATGGTGTAATGGAAAAATCGGAAAATGTGTATGTTCTCAGTGTTGACTTTGGTTGGTCAGATTTGGGTACGTGGGGTTCGCTGTACACCATTCGGCAAAAAGACGAAAATGAGAATGCTGTAGTAGGGGATAATGTCATGCTTTACGATACAAAAGATTGTATTGTTCACATGCCACAGGATAAACTGGTGGTTTTACAGGGCCTTGAAGACTATATTGTAGTGGAGCAAGATGATGTTCTGCTGGTTTGCCGCAAAGTAGATGAACAGAAAATAAGACAGTTTGTAACGGATGTGAAAATAGAAAAAGGAGAAAGATTCGTTTAGTTTTTTTGACCAGATTCTGTCCTTTTATTCACTGTTTTATATCCATTTGATCTTACAGTCCCCTTACGTTGGTATATTCTGATTTGTGCGCTGTTTTGTTCAGATTTCGGTACGGCAAGATAGAGGTATTTTTGTTGGGGAACGTAAAGTGATGTGCGTGCACCTTCAGCTGTTTTAATTCTGTCCTGAAGTTTATAGGTATCAGGGGTTTCCTGCCTTACAACCTCCAGATATCCGCCTCCGCACGAAATATAAAGCTGTTTTTTCTGTGCATCGTAATAGATATCATCCGCGTCGTGGTCTATTTTCAGGGTGGTTATCACTTTCATTGTTTGTGAATTGAATACCTTTAAGCGGGGTGGAAACCGAAATCCCACGAACAAACGATGATGCACGGAATCCAGGGCCATGGGAAAGTTTCCCAGACTGCTGATAAAAGTTGTTTTGTTTATTACCTTGTCCGTTTTCAGACTAATGGTTGCCAGTTCTCTGGCATCAGGAATATTCACAAAAATAAGAGAGTCCTGTTTGCTGATGCAAAATGCTTCCGGATGGTCATCTATCGGAATTTTTTTGATGAGCTGGTTGGTTTTTACATTCACCAGTCCGATGCCACCACTTCCGTATGCCACATAAACCACCCCCGAAATAGCATCGTATCGCAAATTGTCTGCATCGTCTCCAAAATTGATCGTTTTTTCCAGTTGATAATTTTGCGCATTGTAAATGTATAGTTTGCCGGTTCCTGCTGTAGAGACGAATAATTTGTTCAGCCCGGGAATATACAATGCCCCTTGCGGATGATCCAGCCCTGTAATGCGATGGACAATCTTTCCGGTTTTTAGATCCAGCACGATGATAGAATTATATCCCAGTGCCGAGAAAAAAAGACGGTGATTTTCCAGGTCTATGGAAAGATGGTCTATCCTGCCGCTGATATTGGGTAATGGTATTGTTTTAATAAGTTGTAAATCAGGGTTGTTTCCGCTCTCCGCACGGACATTTGTTGTACAGCCGGCAGCAACAAGCGTGAAAATAAAAAGCAGGAATACCGGTGTGAAAAATATATTAAAACGTTTCATGGTTTATGCGATTATGTTTGTGGCTTATTTCCATCAACAAATATGCTTATGAATTTGATTGGAGTTGTTCTTTTTATGTTCTGTTTTCTTCTCACTTACAAGTTCTTTTGCATATCGCTGCATATCCTGTATCAGCATATCGGCCATATCATGACTAAAATTTTCTTTGATAACAATGCGCAAAACATCAACATTATCGGCGTTTGCTGGCAGCGAGTATGCCGGGACAATCCAGCCCCTTTCCCGTAATTTATCGGACAACTGAAAAACGGTGAACTCATTTTTGTTTTTCACGGTTAGTGCCATAATCGGCAGCTTAATGTCTTCATTTATCAGTTGGAGGTTTCTTATTTTTTTGATTTTAGAAGCCAGATAACGGGCGTTTTGTAAACTGTTTTCCATAATATGCCTGTATCCCTCCTTCCCCAGCCGAAGCAGGTTGTAGTACTGGGCAATCATCATGGCACTTCCGCGTGAAAAATTGAGTGTATAAGTCGCTTCCTGACTTCCGAGGTAGTTAACATAAAAAATCAAATCTTCAGGAAGATCCAGTTTGTCGCGCATAACCAGCCAGCCCACACCCGGATAAACCAATCCGTATTTGTGTCCGGAAACGTTGATGGAATGTACATGCGAAAGCCGAAAATCCCATTTAAAATCAGGATAGAGGAAAGGCAGGATAAAACCACCGCTGGCGCCATCTACATGGATGGGGATATGCCAGCCTTTTTCTTTCTCTATTTCTTCAAGCATACTGTTTATCTCTTCAACCGGGTCAATCTGGCCTGTAAAAGTAGTTCCCATAACAACCCCCACACAAATGGTGTTCTCATCAATACGGCTTCTGACTTCCTCCTGGGTTATGGTAAACCGGTCTTTTTGCATGGGAATGATGCGCATTTCCACATCAAAATACCGGGCAAATTTTTCCCACACCACATGAACATCTGCGCCAATTACCATATTCGGATTTTGGGTAGATTTTCCCTGTTTTTCCCTGTTTTTCCTCCATGTCCATTTATGTGCCAGCAATCCCAGCATAATGGCCTCGGAAGAACCAATGGTGACTGTTCCGATGTATTCTTTACTTTCGGGTGCGTGATACAGCCGGGCCAGCATGTTGATGACCCGCTCCTGAATTTTCCCGGTTTGGGGATATTCATCCTGGTCCACCAGATTCTTGTTCAATGTGTCCAAAATAAGTTTTTCTGCCTGCGGTTCCATCCAGGTGGTGACGAATGTGGCAAGATTCAATGCCGGATTTCCATCAATATTCAGCTCATCATGAATCAGCTGATAGACCACATCGGCATCCATTCCTTCCTCTGGCATCTTAAAGCGCGGAACAGGTTTGGTAAAAAACCGGTTAGCATAAGTTGTTGATATTTCCTCTTTTTTGTCAATTGGTTTCTTTTTGGATAGCATAATTATCTGATTTAAATTTGTTTTGAAAAATACTTAACAGAATAGCAATACCGGAAAACAGAATTCCGAAATACATAATTACCGGATAGCCCATTGACGCAACAAGAAATCCGCCGATGGCCCCTCCCAGCACATTGTCGATACTTTGAAATGAATTGGCAAGTCCCAGTGCTTCTCCGCGTTTTTTTTCATCTGTAACTTCTACTACGCTAATATTCATCCCTGTTGAAATAAATGCCCACGAAAAAATCATAAGCATAAAGCCAAAGATGCCGATAAAATAAAATGGTGTCCACATGCCGGTTAGCATAAGAATAAAACTTAACGCGTAAGATAAAATTCCAAGGTTCATTGTAAAAAAGGAACTCTTTTTTCTGGCTATTTTTCCGGCAGTGATAAACAAAATAACGCCAACTGCTGTGCTGAGGGAATATATTAGTGAGGCCCCCGTTGTACTTAAATGGAAAGCCTTTTTCATAAGCAAAGGATACATGGCATAAACCGGCGCGGGTGCCAGCATGACAATAATCCAGCGTATATTTAAAAATAAAAGTGCTTTGTTTTTAAAATTCAACAGATGTTTCCATTGAATGTGTCCGTGGAAATAACCATTGAAGATTTCGGCAAAATGTAGTTTTGGCCGCATTAGGCTGAAATGAATATGATGATGGGTAGCCTTTGCCCGGTGATGTCTGTAAAAAGGCAGGTAAGCCAATATAGCTGCCAATAAAAAGGGAAGTGCTATTATTGCCCTGGCATAAACCGCGGTAACGAGCAGTCCCACAACGGTTCCGAAAGTCATAAAAGCCTGCATCTGGGCTATATATTTATCCCATAGTTCTTTTGGGTAGGTGTTGGTAATCATAACGCTGGCATAGGTGAAGATGCTGGCTGTGAATGTTCCAAATACGAAAGCAAGAGGTATCAGAAATTTTCCGTTAAGCAAAACAATAGCCAGCCAGCCTACAAAGGAAAGCAGTGTCCCCGTAAAAATCAAATTGTTCAGCCTGAATTTAGGTGTAAGATGCCCCCACACAATGGCTCCGGTGGCGATACCAAGATTTATCATGGCAAAAGTCAGCCCGGCACGTGCGGTAGTTTTGGCAAGCAGTGGCAACGACACGATGCCAATGCCCCACACTACCCCGTTTACAATGCTGAAAGGCAGGGATAAATAGTAGAAGTTTGGCTTTTTCATCAAGGGTTGTTTTTCGTCCGGCATTTTTTTTGTAAAGTTAATGTTTTTGGAAAAACACATTCTGGAAAAGCATGCCTGTTTATCTCAAAACGGCCAGTGCTGCTTCATAATCAGGTTCGTCCACAATTTCCGGGACCTGCTGTGTGTAAACTACTGTTCCTTTTTCATCGAGGATTACAACAGCTCTTGATTCCAGATTGGCTAGCGGGCCATCGACAATTTCTACCTGATAATTTTCTCCGAAGTTCCCATTTCTGAAATCGGATAATGTTTCCACGTTATTTAGTCCTTCTGCACCGCAGAACC
>WFNG01000088.1 GCA_015488735.1 Bacteroidales bacterium
CCTGATCATTTTCTTTTTCTACCTTTGCGCCTTAAAAATTTATTTATGACAACAATTTGTGTCTTCTGCGGTTCCAGTATGGGAAATAATCCGCTTTATCAGAAAGCAGCCAAAGCCGTTGCTAATTTTTTTGTAGAACACAACATTCGATTGGTTTATGGAGGGGCAAAAGTGGGACTTATGAATATCCTGGCCGATACATTACTCGAAAACAACAAAGAAGTGATTGGCATTATGCCGGGGCTGTTAGTGGACAAAGAAGTTGCCCACGAAGGAATTACCACCCTTATTCAGGTGGACAGTATGTCGGAACGTAAGTTAAAAATGGTGGAAATGTCAGATGGGTTTATTGCTCTTCCAGGCGGGTTTGGCACCTTTGACGAATTATCTGAAGTGTTAATTTATAATCAATTACGCGTAATGGATAAACCTGTAGGTATTTTAAATACTGCCGGATATTTTGATAAAATGCTTGAATTTTTTGACCACTCCGTAAAAGAAGGCTTTGTCCGTGCCGAACATCGCAACAACCTAATAGTCTCCGAAAATATCGAAACACTTTTTCACCTTATGCAAAAATACAGCCCGGTAACTATGGGCAAATGGATAGAAGATATTAAAACGGAAGCACATCAAAGAAGCTGATTCTTCTACGCATAATTACTCCGTATCCTTTGCTATAATAATTAACAGGAAAATAACCTGTTTCGCTTTCTTTTCTTAATTTCGCAGCTTGAAAATCTGAAAAGTCAGACAAACGGTTTTGCATTGGCTTTCAAAAAGATAACGGAATAAACAGCGGTAAAAATGGCCTATAATCATCAGGAAATAGAGAAAAAGTGGCAGCAGTACTGGCGCGAACACAAAACTTTTAAAGCGGAAAATAAATTTGACCTGCCCAAATACTACGTACTGGATATGTTTCCTTATCCGTCGGGTGCCGGCCTGCACGTGGGGCATCCGCTGGGATACATCGCCTCGGATATTTACGCGCGCTACAAAAGGCATCAGGGCTTTAACGTGTTGCATCCCATGGGCTACGATGCTTACGGGCTTCCTGCCGAACAGTATGCCATTCAAACCGGAACCCATCCGGAGATTACCACCGGGAAAAATATTAAACGCTACCGCCAGCAACTGGATCAAATTGGTTTCTCCTTTGACTGGGATCGCGAAGTACGCACTTCGGATCCGGCCTATTACAAATGGACGCAATGGACTTTTATTCAGCTTTTTAAATCGTGGTACAACAAAAAAACCGATAAAGCAGAACCGATAGCCGACCTGATAAAACAATTTGAAAACACGGGAAATGCCGGTGTGGAGGCCGCTTGTGACGAAGTGGAGATTTTCACGGCTGACCAATGGAAACAGATGGATGAAAAACAGCAGCAGGAGATGCTGATGCACTACCGGCTGGCTTATCTTTCAAAAACCATGGTGAACTGGTGCCCGGCTTTGGGGACGGTGTTGGCCAATGACGAGGTGAAGGAGGGGCTGTCCGAGCGCGGTGGTCATCCGGTGGAACGGAAGCTGATGAAACAATGGTCGCTGCGCATCACGGCTTATGCCCAACGGCTGCTGGATGGACTGGAAAAAGTAGAATGGCCCGATTCGCTGAAAGAGATGCAACGCAACTGGATTGGCCGAAGCGAAGGGGCTTCGTTGTCGTTTCAGCTGGCAGACAAGGATGTTGCTCCTGAAGGAATTGAGGTTTTTACCACCCGCCCGGACACCTTGTTTGGTGCTACTTTTATGGTACTGGCTCCCGAACATGAACTGGTGGAGAAGATTACCACTCCGGAACAAAAAGAGGAAGTGGAAGCCTATACACTATGGGCCAAAAATCGCTCGGAGCGTGAGCGCATGACCGAAGTAAAAACAGTTACCGGAAAATTTACCGGCGCTTATGCCGTCAATCCGCTAACGGGGAAAAATGTTCCCATCTGGGTAGCCGATTATGTATTGTCAGGTTACGGAACCGGCGCTATTATGGCTGTGCCGGCACACGACAGCCGCGACTTTGCCTTTGCCCGCCATTTTGAACTTCCCATAATTCAGGTGGTTGCTGCTGATGCCGAAGGCCAACGAGAGGATCCTTCCCAATGGGACGAATCGTATGATGCCAAAGAGGGCGTATTGATTAATTCAGGCTTTTTGAACGGACTGTCGGTGAAACAGGCTATCCGCGCTGCCATCGACAAACTGGAAGAGATGAAGATAGGGACAGGGAAAATCAATTACCGCCTGCGTGATGCCATTTTCAGCCGCCAGCGGTACTGGGGCGAGCCTTTTCCCATCTTTTACAAAGAGGGAATGCCTTATCCACTATCAGAAGATGAACTGCCGCTGAAACTTCCCGAAGTGGATAAATACCTGCCTACCGAAACCGGAGAGCCACCGCTGGCACGCGCCAAAAACTGGAAAACAAAAGAAGGTTACCCACTGGAAACCAATACCATGCCAGGGTTTGCCGGTTCCAGTGCCTATTATTTGCGTTACATGGATCCGCACAACAACAAAGAGTATTTCTCGAAGGAAGCCAACCAATACTGGCGCAATGTGGATTTGTACATTGGTGGTGACGAACATGCTGCCGGCCATTTGATTTATTCGCGTTTCTGGAATAAATTTCTGTTCGACCTGGGATTAGCCTGTGAGGACGAGCCGTTCCAAAAGTTAATTAATCAGGGAAAGATTCAGGGACGTTCCAGTTTCGTGTACCGCGTAAACATTGAGAAATATGCGGAATACCTGTTGTGGGAAAAAATGAAGCATCTCGAAAATGCTAAAAATGTGGTACACCAGTACAAAGATGGCCGACGTAAATTCGATTTTTATCATCCTGACAAGGAGCTGATTATTGAAATAAAACGGCGCGAAAACCTTGAAAAGCTGAAACCTTACTACGAAGATTACATCAAAACGACCAACAAACGACTTATTTTGATACCAGCAGCCGATATCATCGAAAATATGGATTTGACCATTGCCGAGATTACGCAGGTGCTGGAGGCCACCGACAAAGGGGTAATTTTTAACTGGGGAAAAGTGCGGGACCTAAAGCCGCTGTTTGTTTCGAAAAACATTCCCGACCGTGAAAAATTTTCGACCCCGCTGCATGTGGATATCAACATGGTGGACAATGATGTGCTGGATACGGAAGCTTTTAAAAAGTGGCTGCCTGAGTTTGCTGATGCCCAATTTATTCTCGAAGAGGGAAAATATATCTGCGGCCATGAGGTGGAGAAAATGTCCAAGTCGAAACACAACGTCCAGAACCCGGATGATTTGATTGAAAAATACGGTGCAGATACACTGCGTTTGTACGAAATGTTCCTCGGCCCCATCGAACAGGACAAACCCTGGGATACCAAAGGGATCGAAGGTGTTTCCCGGTTTTTGAAAAAGATGTGGCGACTCTATTTTACGGAAGACAATGTGCTACAGGTTACTGATGAAGAAGCGGGAGAAGCCGAACGGAAAGTGTTACACAAAACCATCAAAAAAATCCGTAGCGACATCGAGCGCTTTTCCTTTAACACCGGCGTGAGTGCTTTTATGATCTGTGTGAATGAACTATCCGACTTGAAATGCCACAAACGTGAAATTCTAAAGCCGTTGACCATACTGCTGGAGCCCTACGCTCCGCATTTTGCGGAAGAGTTATGGCAAAAGTTGGGGCACACCGAAAGTATCAGCCGGGTGGATTTTCCGGAATATAACGAGAAATACCTGAAAGAAGACAGCTTCGCTTACCCTGTTTCTTTTAATGGTAAAATGCGTTTCAAACTGGCGTTGCCGGTAAACATGCCCAAAGAGGAGATAGAAAAAGCCGTATTGGCCGCCGAAGAAGCCCAACGCTGGCTGGAGGGTAAAACAGTTCGCAAGATTATTGTAGTTCCCAAACGGATTGTGAACGTGGTGGTGGGGTAACAAAAAGCCTGTAGTTTCCCCTCCCTTTTTGTAAAAAGACAAACGTATTTTATCACTTTTTTGTGAAAATACAGGGTTGTTTTATCTGTTTTTCGTTATTTTACAGACATGTTTCAATGTATTTCTATGAATTTACAGATATCCATTGTATCTTTACACTTTGAAACAAAAATAGTCAGTTCAGTATTGCTTAAAGCTCTGTATCAATGCAAAACACAAAAGAAAAAATTCTAACGGTAGCCACCAAAATTTTCAGCCGCTACGGGTTTTACAAAACTTCCATGGACGAGATTGCACGTATCTCACACAAAGCCAAAGGTTCTCTTTATTATCATTTTGCCAGCAAGGAAGAGCTGTTTACAGAAGTTGTTTCCCGCGAAATAGAGCACATGAAAAAAGAACTCTCGGTCATCGTTACCGATACCCATCTGAATGCAAAAGAAAAATTAAAAAAATATCTTTTTACCCGAATGGCTGTTTTGAAACAGGCTGCCAACTATCACGAAACGCTGAAAGCCGACTTTTTTGAACATTTTGAGTTTATCGACAAGCTGCGGGGCGAAATGGATCATTGGGAAAAAGTACAGTTGCGGTTTATCATTAACCAGGGTATTGGAGAAGGTGTTTTTGAAAATAAAGAAAAAAGTACCGGCGTTTTACTTGACGTTTTTATTATGGTATTAAAAGGACTTGAAATTCCCTTTTTTCTACAGGATAAATACGATGAATTACAACCCCATTTCGATGACTTGCTGAATATTCTGATTAAAGGAATGTCGCCCGATTAATTCTGGAAAACCATAAAAAAAAGTCCGGCATAAGCCGGACTTTTTTAATTCCTGTTCGTTTACCCTTACGAAAGTTTGATTTGTTTGGTGAGTTTGGTTTCTTCTTCTTTTTTAGGGAGGACCAGACTCAACACTCCATTTTTATAATCCCCTTTAATCTTGTCAATATCAATGGTTTTGGGCAAAGTAAACGAACGGCTGAAGCTGTTATAGACAAATTCTCTCCTGGTGTAGTTGTCTGTTTTTTCTTTCTTTTCGTCTTTGGTTTCGGCAGAAATAGTCAGTTGATAATTATCCAGGTCTATTTTGAAATCATCTTTTTTCATACCGGGAGCAGCCATGTCCAAAACGAATTTGTCTTTTTCTTCTTTGATGTTTACAGCAGGAATGTCACCACTGTTTTCGTCAACACGACCGAGAAAATTTCTTTCAAGATTTTCAATCAGGTCGGTGAATGTCGGATACTGATTAAATTTTACTAAGCTCATGATTTAACCCTCCATTTATTTAAGTTTATTAATCAATTTTCAACTTTTGATTTTCAAACCTTGTGCCATCCCGAAAAACAAGTTGTAAATTTTGAGTTATACGCCATTATGGCGGTAGTATTTATTACAACCTGTCATTATGGCCGTTTTACCTGTTATTCTTTTTGCGGGATAGATTACGTATCTTTGTAAGTTAAAATTGCAGGAAATTGGATAAAATTATAAACAGCCTTCGTCCCTCACGGATTATTATCCCCATTCTTATCGGAGTGGGTGTCAGTGGCTGGTTGCTGTATCGCAACTTCAACGCTGAGGCCTTTTCTTTTGTGGAATTTACCTGGCATACATTGCTTTTTCTTGTGATTGCTTTCTCCATGATGTTTGTTCGCGATGTGGCTTACATGTACCGGCTCATTGTTCTTACAGAATACCGGCTTAGCTGGAAACAGGCTTTTAACATCATCATGCTGTGGGAGTTTAGCTCAGCTGTATCGCCATCGGTAGTGGGAGGCACTGCTCCGGCCATCTTTTTTCTGTACAAAGAAGGCCTCAGTGGCGGCGAGAGCACAGCGGTGGTACTCACCGCCATTTTTCTCGATGAACTTTTCTTTATATTTTCTGTTCCCATTGTTTATGCTTTTTACGGGAACAACATCTTTCCCCCCGCAGCAGAACATTATTCAGAAGTTATTTACGGTTTTTATATTGGCTTTGGTATCATCCTGGTTTACACATTCTTTCTTGCATACGCATTATTTGTGAACCCTTATCTGTTTAAATCGTTTATTTCATGGGTTTTCCTTTTCCCGTTGCTAAAAAAGTGGCGGATGGGCGCCCGCAAATGGGCCAACCAGCTTATCCAGACTTCTAAAATTATTAAAAAGAAGCCATTTATTTACTGGTTCAAAAGTAGTTTAGCAACCATTATCTCCTGGACGGGGAGATATTGGGTGGTAAATTTTCTGTTCCTTGCTTTTTTTGAACAGTCTAAAAATCTCTATGACCAATTCCTTATTTACGGCCGTCAGCTGAGCATGTGGATTATTTTGCTGGTGAGCCCCACACCGGGAGGCAGCGGTATTGCCGAATATATTTTTACAGATTTCCTGGGCGACCTTATCCCCAACAAATCCTGGATTACCACTCTCGCTATTTTTTGGCGGCTTATTTCGTATTATCCCTACCTGTTTGCCGGCGTGATAATTCTTCCCATTTGGATAAGGCACGTCTATAAAAAGTCAAAAAAATACAAAGTTGTCAAGTAGCTCAATCGTTTGCGTAAAGCGCTGAGCGATTGTTTTTCCCGACATCAAAGGCTTTTAACCCAATTTAACGCATCCTCTGCTCAGAGGATGTTTATTTTAGTAATTTTGTAAACAGAAATTAATCATTAAAAACAGAAATATCATGTCAGCAAAAATCTCAGACAAAATTAAACCCGGCGTAGTAACCGGCGACGATGTTCAATATATTTTTAAGATGGCCAAACAGGAAAAGTTTGCCATTCCGGCCGTCAATGTAGTAGGCTCTAACTCTATCAATGCCGCCATGGAAGCAGCAAAAGAGGTTAATTCCCCTATTATCATTCAGTTTTCCAATGGTGGCGGTGCTTTTTTTGCCGGGAAAGCCATTTCCAACGAAAATGAAAAAGCCGCCATAGCCGGAAGTATTGCCGGTGCCATGCAGGTTCATCAACTGGCTGAAATGTATGGTATTCCCGTTATTTTGCATACCGATCATTGTGCCAAAAAACTGATTCCCTGGGTGGAAGGACTTTTGGATGCCGGCGAAAAATATTTTAAAGAACATGGTAAACCGCTTTTCAGCTCCCACATGCTGGATTTGTCTGTAGAACCATTGGAAGAAAATATTGCCACCTCCAAACGCTTTCTCGAAAGAATGTCGAAAATGGGTATGACCCTGGAAATTGAGTTGGGTATTACCGGTGGCGAAGAAGATGGCGTGGATAACTCGGACATCGAAAACTCCAGATTGTACACACAGCCCGAAGAAGTTGACCATGCTTATGAAGAACTGCTGTCAGTGAGTCCGCGGTTTACCATTGCTGCTGCTTTTGGAAATGTACATGGCGTTTACAAACCCGGAAACGTGAAACTGGAGCCGATTATCCTGCACAACTCACAGGAATACATCCAGAAAAAACACAACCTCGAAGATAATCCGGTGAATTTCGTTTTCCACGGTGGTTCGGGTTCAGAGCCTGAAAAAATCAAAGAAGCTGTTTCCTATGGTGTGGTAAAAATGAACATCGATACGGATACACAATGGGCTTTCTGGGATGGCGTTCGCGGTTACGAAGCCAAAAACCACGGTTACCTGCAAAGCCAGATTGGAAATCCTGATGGTGATGATGTCCCCAACAAAAAATATTACGACCCGCGTAAATGGTTGCGTGCCGGAGAAGAATCCATGAAAGAAAGACTGGTCAGGGCTTTTACCGACCTGAACTGCCTCGACAGATATTAATATTTTAATCCCGTAGAGGGCATAAGGCATTTTGGTTTTATGCCCTTTTTTATGCTTTATGCTGCACTATCCGCCCAAAATATTAATGGCTTTTGGCGAAACTTTCACCGAGAAAGATGGCGCTTTTCACAAATGGTTGTTACAGAATGGTTATCCGGAACTGGCAGCACTGAGCAGTGCTATTCGCGGAAGTTATGAGGCGGCAGACTGGCTTATGAAAAATAATTTTCCACAGTTTGCTGCTTTAGATGGCGCCATCGACAAACAACCTAAAGCCTACGCCTGGCTGCGGAAATATAATTTTAATTTTCTGGTGATCTTCTCAGATGCCGTCCATAAACACCCGGAAGCAGAAAAATGGTTACGGGAAAATAATGTGACGATATTTCTCCTTTTAGCGAAGAAAATCCGTGATTTCCGCGACAACAAAACCTTCGATTATCACAAACTGCATTTTTAATATCACCACAGCGGAGTAAAGGCATAATATTCAATCATTCAGGCAAATATGAACAGGGACAGCTCAAAAGCTGTCCCTGTTGTCTTTGTCAGTGCCACTCACCGAAATAGTCAATGGCAACATTGGTTTTCGGCTCAGTAGAATACGTTTCGTTGGAATTGTAATTCCACCCCATGGTACTGGAGCCACCGGCACTTTGCGTGGTAATAACAAACCGGTTGGAAACATATCCGATATGGGCGGCCTGTGCTCCGGGTGTTGGCTGATCACCGCCACTGGGGTCCACAGGAATCCATCCATAATTGGGTAAATAAACTTCAACCCACCGGTGAAAAACATCGTCAATGGCACGGTTGTCCCCTCTTTTGGCAATAGTTCCCACGTAGCGGGCCGGAACGCCTGCTGCACGACACATAGCGATAAAAACAAAGGAATATTCCGAGCAGGAGCCATTGCCCCGTGCCAGCACAGTGGGTGCCGTATTCCATCCACCCACACGTTTGTAATACAAATGAGCAATGATATAGTTAAAAATACCGCGCATTTTCCAATATAAATTCGTCTCACTGCCAACTGCTCTCGCCACAGCGTTGGTAATCACCGTGTCGTGAATATCATATTTGGCATTGTCCTGAAGATAATTTTGCTTCACTTTTGCAGGAATCTGATCTTCGCTGCCCACGTCATCCGGGTAAATAAAATAACGCACATCATAAGTAGTAACTTTGTATTCCACAACAGCCTCTTTTTTCTGTCCGGGCAATAAATTTTTCCAAACAAAATGAGCTGTTTTTTGCCCCCACTGATCTGTCGCAATATTTGTTACCGCAGGTGAATAGTTGAATTTGCTGTCGATTTGCTGGTTTGCCCGGTTTTCGGGAAGGGCAATCTGCACATCCATACGAAGGAGTTTTCCCGGACCGAAATTGGTGGTCAAATGGCGGTAGGTGATGGTCTCGTGGGAAGGATTAAAGCGAATATATTTCTCGTGATCCACTTTGAGCCGATAGATTTTTTTACTTTCAAAATCTGCATTCCACAAGCTTTTTCCATCCCAGCAGAGTCCGCGCGCGTATTGGCCGGGAGCTTTGGTTATCATAATAACGTTGCCGTTGGCAGGATTTACGCGGTATATTTTATTTTGAATACGGTCGGATATCCACAGGTATTCGCCATCAAAGGTAATGCCCTGCGGGCTGCCTGCCGGCGAACGGAATTCTTTGATGGTTGTCCCATCTTCAGGATCAAACTGGATGAGCTTCCGGTGGAGGTTATCCACACACCAAAGGTAATGCCCATCCCAGGCAAGCCCTGCAGGCGAAGGTGTAGGCGCATCAAGGGTCTGAAGAATATCACCGGTTTTGGGGTCAATTTTGAAGATTTTACCCCGATGGTATTCATCTCCCTGAGGAATAAGCCCTTTGCTGTCTGCATTCCAGAGATACTTCCCATCAAAAGCCAGTCCTTCCGGATAATAAGCAGGAGATTGGATGCTGCGCAGAACTTTTCCCTGCGTGTTCAGCTCGTAGATTTTATCCGTCTGGAAATCACTTACCCATAGATGTTGCCCATCCCAGGTAAGTCCTGAGGGATAATTTCCCGGCGTGTTAAAGGATTCTTCTATCTGTCCGGTATAAGCAAAAAGTGCTGCCGGCAACACGATAAATAAAAGCATGTAAAATTTTCTCATCTGTTTTTTTGGTTTTGATTTGGAAACAAAGTTACAATATTGTTTGAGAGATGGTTCATTATTAAATAATCGTCCGTTGGGATTATAAATACCGCGTAGCTATCCCGAAATCAAAAAAATTCAAAGATTCCTGCTTTATTTCACTGAAATTTAGTTCTTTTGCAGATTCATTTAAAAGAGTTTGCTGTGAAAAGAACGGAAATAAAACATTTATTGGAACTGACTGATTTTGGGAAAGATGTAAACGTTAAAGGCTGGGTACGTACCAAGCGGGCCAGCAAAAATGTGGCTTTTATAGCACTGAACGACGGCTCGACCATCAAAAATGTGCAAATTGTGGTGGAGATGAACGAGAAAACCGAAAAGGTATTGGAGCATATTCATACAGGAGCGGCACTATCGGTGGACGGTGAGCTAAAAGAGTCTTTGGGAAGCGGCCAGAAAGTGGAAATTCAGGCTAAAAATATTGAGATACTGGGAGAAGCAAACCCCGAAGAGTATCCATTGCAACCCAAAAAACACAGCCTGGAATTTCTACGCGAAAAAGCACACCTGCGCTACCGTACCAATACTTTTAGTGCCATTGCCCGCGTGCGCCACGCCATGATTTTTGCCGTTCACAAATTCTTTAACGAACGAAACTTTTACAACATCCATACGCCAATCATCACCGGTTCGGATGCGGAAGGAGCAGGTGAAATGTTTCAGGTTACCACGCTGAACCTGGAAAACGTTCCCAGAACAGAGGACGGTAAAGTAAATTACAAAGAAGACTTTTTTGGTAAACCGGCAAACCTGACCGTTTCGGGACAGCTGGAGGGCGAGCTGGCCGCGCTGGCATTGTCCAAGATATATACTTTTGGACCCACTTTCCGGGCAGAAAATTCTAACACCACCCGTCATCTTGCCGAGTTTTGGATGATTGAACCCGAAATGGCGTTTTATGATCTGAACGACAACATGGACCTGGCCGAGGAGATGCTGAAATATGTCATTCGCTATGCGCTGGATAACTGCATGGACGACCTTCAATTCCTCAGCAAACGTCAGCAGGATGAAGAGAAAAACAAAAAGGCCGATGAACGTTCCATGGAACTAATCGAAAAGTTGCAATTTATTCTTGCAGAGCCTTTTGTACGCCTTCCCTATACGGAAGCCATCCGGATTTTGATGAATTCCAAGCCCAACAAAAAGAAACGGTTCCAGTACGTTATTGAAGGCTGGGGTGCCGATTTACAATCGGAGCACGAACGTTACCTTGTGGAGAAACATTTTAAACGTCCGGTTATCCTGACGGATTATCCTGCCAGCATCAAGGCTTTTTATATGAAGCAAAACGAGGATGGCAAGACAGTACGCGCCATGGATGTTTTGTTTCCTCAAATCGGGGAAATCATTGGCGGATCGCAGCGCGAGGAAAGTTATGATAAATTGTATGCACGCATCAAAGCATTGAATATTCCGGAAAGCTCCATGTGGTGGTATCTCGAAACACGGAAATTCGGGTCGGTACCCCATTCGGGATTTGGCCTTGGCTTTGAACGGCTGATTCTTTTTCTAACAGGAATGACCAACATCCGCGACGTTATTCCATTCCCAAGGACACCACAAAATTTGGAGTTTTAATAACGGTTTAGGATTATTATGTGAAATGCTTTTTTGCGTTACCATTTTGCGTTCCTGGCATGCATCCCAACCTGTTTACGGTATAATCTCTTTTTTTGTAATTTCAGCCTCTTGTTAACACGTTATCTTATGAGTTATTTGCTTTTGCTAATCATCTTGTCCGGGTTGTTGCACATTACCGGATTGTATGTAAAGAGTCCGTCGCTGAAAATGGTTTTCAAGCCGATAACCACAGCACTTATTATTTATTTAGCCTTTCTGCAAGGCGGTAGCAGTTTTCCTTTTTACAAAATTATGATTCTCATTGGCCTGGGCCTTTCCCTTGCCGGCGATATCTTTCTTATGTTGCCACGCGAAAGGTTTGTGGCCGGACTGGTTTCATTCCTGCTAGCCCATATTTTCTTTATCGTTGCTTTTACAGCCAACGGCGGCCCTTTCTGGAACTGGATTTATCTTGCTCCGGTATTGGTTTATTTTGCTTTGCTCAGCAACATCCTGTTGAAGCATACAGAAAAAATGAC
>WFNG01000089.1 GCA_015488735.1 Bacteroidales bacterium
GTATAAGACTCTCGGTTTTTGCATTCCGCTGAAGGCGGAAAACAATAATAGCCATAAGCAAAGCTTATGGCGTAATATCAATGAAAAGCCCGAACCCTAAAGGGGTTCAATAAAAAAATCAAACAAGTAACTTTTATGCGACCATTCATCACAAGGTTTTAGCTCTTTGCAAAAGGCTGTATTACTTTTGCCTACGGTGGTAAAAAATTGATTATTCAAACAGGAGCCTGTACCAATCAGGATGAAAAAAGGCCGGTGAAAAACCGGCCTTTTAAGCAATTGAGAAATTAATATTCTATTTCTTGCGGGCTACTTCTACTTCTTCAAACCCTTCGATGTAATCGCCTACTTTAATGTCGTTGAAGTTTTCGATGTTTAAGCCACATTCGTAGCCTGAATTAACTTCTTTCACGTCATCTTTAAATCGTTTCAGTGATCCAAGGTTTCCGGTATAGACCACGATACCGTCACGAATCAGCCGGACGCGTGTGTTCCGGTTTATTTTGCCATCCAGCACGTAACAGCCGGCAATGGTACCCACTTTCGTGATTTTAAAAGTGTTGCGAACTTCCAGGTTACAGGTAACTTTTTCTTCCATTTTGGGAGCCAGCATACCTTCAATAGCAGCTTCCAGTTCTTCGGTAGCCTTGTAAATAACCGAATAAAGGCGGATGTCAATTTGGTCTTTTTCGGCAAGCTTACGTGCCTTTGGCATAGGACGAACCTGGAATCCGATAATAATAGCATCGGATGCGGAAGCGAGCAGAATGTCGGATTCGGTAATGGCACCCACCGCTTTATGAATAATATTCACTTTGGTTTCCTGAGTAGAGAGTTTCAAAAGGGCATCGCTCAATGCTTCTACAGACCCATCTACATCTCCTTTTACAATGATATTTAGTTCTTTAAAGTCTCCAATAGCAATACGCCGGCCAATTTCGTCCAGCGTAATGTGTTTCTGTGAACGCATGCTTTGCTCGCGCATCAGCTGATGACGCTTGCTGGCAATAGCTTTGGCTTCTTTTTCATCGATCATAACGTTGAAGGTATCACCCGCTTGAGGTGCGGCATTTAATCCCAGCAACAATACCGGAGTGGAAGGGCCTGCTGAATCCACTGGCTCACTTCTTTCGTTGAACATGGCTTTTACGTGGCCGAAAACAGGACCTGCAATCAGGATATCTCCTTTTTTAATGGTTCCATCCTGTACTAAAATAGTGGAGACGTAACCACGACCTTTGTCAAGAGAAGCTTCGATAACCGTCCCTTTTCCGGGTTTATCCGGATTGGCTTTCAGCTCTAGCATTTCAGACTCCAGCAAAACTTTTTCGAGTAATTCGGGAACTCCCGCGCCGGTAACAGCCGATATTTCCTGTGATTGGTATTTACCACCCCAATCTTCCACGAGTATGTTCATGGCAGACAGTTCCTCTTTAATTTTATCGGGATTGGCAGTAGGTTTATCTATCTTATTTAACGCGAAAACGATGGGCACACCCGCTGCCTGAGCATGGTTGATAGCCTCTTTGGTTTGAGGCATCACGTTGTCGTCGCAGGCAATGACAATGATGGCCACATCAGTTACTTTGGCTCCACGGGCACGCATGGCTGTAAAAGCTTCGTGGCCAGGTGTATCAAGGAATGTGATATTCTTATTGCTTGCTGTAGTTACTTCATAAGCACCGATGTGCTGTGTGATGCCTCCTGCTTCGCCAGCTACCACATTGGCCCGGC
Source organism: Bacteroidales bacterium (assembly GCA_015488735.1). Classification (GTDB taxonomy): domain Bacteria; phylum Bacteroidota; class Bacteroidia; order Bacteroidales; family F082; genus Sulfidibacterium. The sequence goes on from WFNG01000089.1 coordinate 1,735, forward strand.
GGATATAATCAAGGAGTTTTGTTTTCCCGTGGTCAACGTGTCCCATAACGGTAACGATAGGGGCTCTTTCCACCAGTTTGGCCGGATCATCTTCCTCTTCTTTTACATCGAGAGACTCATGGTCTTCCACATCGACGTAATTGACTTTATAACCATACTCATCAGCGAGTAACGAAATAGTTTCAGCATCAAGCCGCTGGTTGATGGAGACAAAAAGGCCAATCTGCATACAGGTTTTTATAATCTCGTTAACATTGATGTCCATCATGTTAGCCAATTCGTTGGCTGTCAGAAACTCGGTAACTTTAAGAACAAACTGATCGCGTTCCTGTTGTTTCATTTCCTCTTCATGGGCATGAGAGATACTATCCCGCTTTTGCCTTCTGTATTTTGAGGCTTTTGATTTACCCGTGGGTGCCAGACGTGCCAGCGTTTCTTTAATCTGTTTTTGAATTTCTTCTTCTGTAGGCTCGTGTTTTACCACTTTTTTGTGGCTGCCTGGTTTTGGCCGGCGTTCATGTTTCCCTTTGGAAGATACTCCTTTATTTTTGGGTATTTCACTTTTTTTACGGGTGTCTATTCTACGTCGTTTCTTTTTGCTGTGTCCGTCACCTGAAGAAGAAGCAACCGGCTTTTTCTTTCTTTTCTCGGGAAGAACGATCTTATCGAGGATTTTTGGGCCGGTAAGTTTTTCAACTTTTGTGGCGATAAAATTATCCTCTGTCTGTTTTCCCTCTGCTCCTTTTAGTGCTGTTTTTTCAGCAGGTTTTGGTTTTTCATCAGGTTTTACTTTTTCCACTACTTTTTTAGCAGGAGCTTTTTTATGGCTTTCCGTTTTTTTATGGCTTTCTGCTTTTTTCTTTTCAGTTTCTTTTTTTCTTTCTGCTTTGGTTTTTTTTGCCGGCCTTGTTTTTTGGTTGAGGCTGTCCAAATCTATTTTTCCCATAATTTTGGGGCCTGTGGCTTCCGGTTCTGGTTCTTCTTCTTTAGTTTCAACTTCTTCTTTCAACGGCTCGGTTTTTGGTATTTCTTTAGTTTTTTCTTCCGTAAGTTCAGGTTCAACAATTTCATCCCGGATGATTTCAGGTGCTTTTGCAGGAATAGTCTTTTCTTCTTTTTCCGGAATCTTTTCTTCTTTTTCCGGCTGAATTACTGTAGGCGTTTCCTCCTTTTTTTCTTCAATTATCGCTGTTTCTTTTTCAGCTGTTATTTCTTTTTCTTTTGGCTGCTGCGGTTTTGGTTCAGGTTCAGGTTCAGGTTTTGGCTGTTGCGGTTTTGGTTTTGATTCAGGAGCAACTTCTTGGTTAGTTGTTTTTGCAGAAGCAGGCGTATCAAAATTAGTATTTGCATTGGCGATAAACAAGTCATCTGTTTCCGGAAATTCTTCTCGCGGAGTTTCTTCTTTACTTTTCAGTGTATCTTCAATACTGATGCTTGCATTGCCAGCCCCGAACTCAATACCTTTTTTAAGTGCGCTCTCTTTTACGGCTTTTTCATTCTGAAATTCATTTACGAGCAACGCATACATTTCAGGAGCCAGCTTGGTATTAGGCGAGCTTTCTATTTTAAAACCTTTTTTCTCAAGGAATTCTATAACCGTATTCTTACTGATATTAAATTCCCTGGCAGCTTTACTTAATCGTATTGTTTTATTTGTTTCAGCCATATGGTTTTTCTTTTTACTTTTTTTATTCCTGAAATATATATTTGTCGTTATTGCTTATTTCTAATAACGTGGACTATTCAAATTCTGCTTTAAGAATACGAATAACTTCCCGGATGGTTTCTTCTTCCAGGTCCGTACGGTTTACTAATTCTTCGGCATCCAATTCAAGAACACTTTTTGCTGTATCGCAGCCAATATTTTTTAGTTCATCAATAATCCACTGATCAATTTCGTCAGAAAATTCCTGAAGTTTTACGTCTTCCGTATCTGTGTCTGTATCGCGGTACACATCAATTTCATATCCTGTAAGTTGTCCGGCAAGCCGGATGTTAAATCCACCTTTACCAATGGCAAGCGAAACCTGATCGGGTTTCATGTACACATCGGCACGGTGACTTTCTTCGTCCAAATGTATGGAAGATATTTTTGCCGGAGAAAGAGAGCGTTGAATAAAAAGGCTCTCGTTTGTTGTATAGTTTATAACATCAATATTTTCGTTACGCAGTTCGCGGACAATACCATGAATACGAGAACCTTTCATTCCCAC
>WFNG01000090.1 GCA_015488735.1 Bacteroidales bacterium
AGATAAGGTTCGCCGGCCATGGTGGAATTGCTGATAAGTAACAGTTTCATACAACAAAGATAATCTTTTTCTTTGTAGCGCTGTCAGATCAGATATCCGTGTTTAAAATGCGGATGCCTTTATCTGAATCAATTAAATGATTTACTGATAAATACGACCTCTTTACAAACGCGGCCGGGGTTACGGCCGGGATGACGAGATTAGAAATCATTTTCCTTTTTTAATTTTCTAATTTCCTACCTTTGCCTGCAAATTTAACATCCATGATTTTTATCCGGCGTCCGCAAACAGATCCTTTTTTTAACCTTGCTGCCGAGGAATATATCCTGAGAAACAGCCGCGAGGATGTGCTGATGTTGTGGCAAAACAAACCTGCAGTGGTGGTGGGCAAACATCAAAATGCCCTGGCAGAAGTAAACATGGATTTCGTTCGTGAAAACAACATTCCGGTTATCCGGCGTATTTCAGGTGGCGGAACGGTTTACCACGATTTGGGAAACATCAACATGACCTGTATCTCTACTTCCGGAAAACAGGGTAACCTCATTGACTTTCGGAAGTTTACGCAGCCTGTCATCGATTTTCTGAAACAATTTGGTTTGGAAGCTTCTTTTGAGGGGAAAAATAACCTTGTGGTAAATAGTAAAAAATTTTCCGGCAACTCGGCACATGTTTTTAAAAACAAAGTGATGCACCATGGCACATTTCTCTACTCCACGGATTTGGACAGGCTGGAAAAGGTTATTCATCCCGGCAGCGGTTACATTGTTGATAAATCCATAAAATCTGTCCGGGCTACGGTGGGCAACATGGCCGGTTTCCTGAAGCATCCGGTAACAATAAATGTTTTTAAAAGCCAACTTGAGCAGTTTTTAATAGACTATCATCACATAAATAAAATTTTGGATTTATCCGGAGAAGAACAAAAAGCCATTGAAAAACTGACACAGGAAAAATACCACCACTGGGAATGGAATATCGGGTATTCGCCGAAATATAGCGTTGAAGGAGAGCGGGATACGGAATATGGAAAATTTCATGTTTCTTTGGAAGTGAAAGAGGGAAAAATTACAGATATTGCACTTCTTTTTGAAGGGAAAAAACTGGAAAAAATTGAACAAAAGTTGCTGGGACAGAAACACGACAAAGTTCACTTGCAAAAAATTCTTGCAGACAACCATTTTTCAGAGGTCATCATCAACACATTATTTTAGATGAAAGAAGAAGAAAAACGCGTATTGAAAAATCTTGCTGTATTTCAGCAGGAATTTGCAGGTGAAATCATGGCGGATGATGCCATCCGTCTCATGTATGCTACTGATGCCTCCGCTTACCGCGAAATTCCCCTCGCGGTAACTTATCCCAAAAACAACGATGACCTGAAAAAGCTCATCCTGTTTGCCCGTGAAAACCATACTTCGCTTATCCCGCGAACGGCAGGTACATCTCTTGCCGGGCAGGTTGTGGGAGGCGGAATTGTTGTAGATATTTCCAAACATTTTGGTAAAATATTGGAAATCAATACGAAAGAACACTGGCTTCGGGTACAACCGGGCGTTGTGCTGGACGAGCTAAATAAAATTCTGGCACCCAAAGGTTTATTTTTCGGTCCGGAGACCTCCACCTCCAGCCGTTGTATGATGAGCGGTATGCTGGGGAATAATTCCTGTGGTGCCCACGCGCTGGTGTATGGCAGCACCCGCGACCATACCCTGGAGGTGAAAACACTGCTAAGCGATGGCAGCGAAGCTGTTTTTGGTGCACTTACCGCGGGGGAATTTGACCAAAAATGCCAGTTAGAAACTTTTGAAGGCGCAATTTACCGTGATATCAGGGAGATGCTGAAAGACAAAGAAACCCGTGAAGAGATTGCCCGGCAGTTTCCTCATCCTGATTTGAAAAGGCGCAACAACGGTTACGCCCTGGATTTGCTTATGCAAACAGATCCTTTTACAGACAATGGCATCCCGTTTAATTTTTCCAAATTATTGGCCGGATCGGAAGGAACTCTGGCACTCACCACGGAAATTAAGCTCAATTTAGTACCGTTGCCGCTCGAAAACAGGGCGCTGGTATGTGTGCACCTGGATACCGTGGCCGAATCGCTGGAGGCCAATCTTGTAGCCTTGAAATTTAAGCCCTACTCCATCGAATTGATGGACAAGATTATCCTGGATCTTACCCGTGAGAATATCGAGCAGCGTAAGAATCGCTTCTTTGTCAAAGGCAGCCCGGGAGCCATCCTGATTGTGGAGTTTGAGGAAAAGAGTAAAGCGGAAATCGACAAAAAAACGAAGGCACTGGAGGCCGCGCTGCGAGAGAAAAAGCTGGGGTATCATTTCCCGGTGGTGACCGGCCCGCAAATGGATCAGGTTTGGGATTTGCGTAAAGCAGGTCTCGGGATTCTGAATAACATGCCCGGCGATGCCAAGCCGGTTCCCGTTACCGAGGATACGGCAGTACTCCCCGAGTTGCTCCCTGAATATATCGCTGAGTTTGAAGAAAAAATTCTCCGCAAATACAATAAGGAAGGCGTTTATTATGCGCACATCTCCACGGGAGAGCTGCATATCCGCCCCGTGCTCAACCTGAAAGACCCCAAAGATGTGGAACTTTTTTACCAAATAGGGAAGGAGTCGGCAGAACTGGTGAAAAAATACCGGGGTTCGCTGAGTGGTGAACATGGTGATGGCCGGTTGCGGGGCGAGTTTATCCCGCTCATGGTGGGTGAAAAAGTATACGACCTTTTTAAAGAGGTAAAAAAGAGCTGGGATCCGCAAAACATCTTCAACCCGGGAAAGATTACGGATACACCGAAAATGAATACTCACTTGCGGTATGAACCCGGACAGGAGACGCCGGAAATCAAAACCTATTTCGATTTTTCCAAAGATATGGGCGTGGTGCGGTCAGCAGAGAAATGTAACGGTACCGGCCTTTGCCGTAAATCGGAAGTCATGGGCGGAACCATGTGTCCCAGCTACATGGCCACCCGTGATGAGGACAAGACAACCCGTGCCCGTGCCAATATTTTGCGGGAGTTTATCAGCAAGCCTGGGCAGAAAAACCCGTTTGACCACAAAGAAATTTATCACGCGCTGGATCTTTGCCTCATGTGCAAAGGCTGTAAGTCGGAATGTCCCTCCAGTGTGGACATGACCAAGCTGAAAGCAGAGTTCCTACAGCATTACTACGAGGCACATGGCGTCCCGTTGCGGTCGCGGCTGATTGCCAACATTGCCAAAGTGAACAGGCTGGGAAGCCTTGTACCACCGGTTTACAACTTTTTTCAAAAAAATAAATTACTTTCCGGACTGAATGCTAAGCTGTTCGGCTTTGCACCACAGCGAAAATTCCCGCTGCTTTCAAAAATACCGTTGGATAAATGGTTTGTGAAAAACGGCAAACAGATGGATAACCGGATATTTTCCAATGGCAAAGTTTATCTTTTTAATGATGAGTTTACCCGGTTTAACGATACGGACGTGGGTGTCAAAGCCATTATGTTGCTCACGAAGCTGGGTTACGAGGTGATACTTCCAAAACATCTGGAAAGTGCCCGGACGTATCTTTCCAAAGGGCTGGTGAAAAAGGCGCAGGCCATTGCCAATGCCAACATCCGGTTACTGAAAGACAAAATTTCGACAGAAACGCCGCTGGTGGGTATTGAGCCGTCTGCCATTCTCACCTTTCGGGATGAATACCTCGAATTGTGCGACAAGACGTTGGATAAAGAGGCCCATCAACTGGCGAAAAATTCATTGATGATAGATGAGTTCCTGGAGCGTGAAATCAAAGCGGGGAAAATTCAAAAAGAACAGTTTGTAACTGCGAAAAGACACATTAAACTTCATGGCCATTGTCATCAGAAATCACTGGCTTCCACCAAACCGACACTTTTTGTACTGGGCTTCCCGGAGAACTACACCGTAGAGGAAATCCCCTCCGGCTGTTGCGGTATGGCCGGAGCTTTCGGATACGAAAAAGAGCATTACGACCTCTCCATGAAAGTAGGAGAACTTGTGCTTTTCCCGGCGGTGAGGAACAGCAGCAAAGAGACGCTGATTGCCGCACCCGGAACTTCCTGTCGTCATCAAATCAAAGATGGCACTGACCGGACCGCTTTCCATCCGGTGGAGATATTGTACGATGCACTCGTGGAAACAGAAAAGATAAAAAGTACATTATATGACTGAGAAAGAGATTGTCGATTCGGATGAAAGGCGACAGGCATTGTTGACAGAAATAGAAAAAGCAGCCACCTCACCGGTGCATCTTATGGCGGTTTGCAGTGGCTTCAAGGTAACATTGCAAAAGTATCATCTTATTCAACGGTTGCCCGAAAAAGTACATATCCATTACGGGCCGGGATGTCCGGCGTGTCTGGCTTCTCCATCGTTTATCGATAAATTGTTGGCCTACAGCAAACGGGGAAATGTTATCCTGGCCGTTTATGCCGATTTGCTGGGAATTCCGGGTTCCGTTTCCACGCTGGAGGAAGCCCGTACGGCTGGTGCCGATATCAGGGTTATCACCAGCATCTGGGATGTGTTGTTGCTGGCCAAAAAAAATCGCAGAAAGCGTATTGTGTTCCCCGCGTTGGGCTTTGAATCGGCGGCATCGTCCACGGCAGCAGCCATATTGCAAGCCAAAGTAGCCGGCATTTTCAATTTTCAGGTGTTGTGTAATCACAAACGCATGGTCTCCGGGATGGAGGCTGTTTTACAACAAAACGAAGTACCTGTTGACGGGTTTATCAGCTCAGGCAGAGTTGCTGCCAGTATGGGAGCCAATTACTTTCTTCCGCTCTCTGATGATTATCATAAACCACAAGCAATCAGCGGCTACGAACCAGAGGATGTACTGGAAGCCATTCTCCATCTCGTAACGCAAATCAACAACCATACAGCCACCGCTGAGAATCTGTTTACTACCGTAGCTTCTGCAGAGGGCAATTCAAAATCCTATGACTTGCTGGAGGAGGTTTACGGGTTGGGGAATACGGAATGGACAGGTTTCGGAATTATTGAAAACAGTGGATTTAAAATCAAAGAAACATACCGGATGTTTGACGCGGAAAAAGTTTTCTTTGATATGGAGATACCCGAACCGGTTTCACCGGATGGCTGCCTCTGTGGTGCCATTATGCGGGGTGTAAAATCGTCAAAGGATTGTCCGCATTTTGCCAAAGAATGCACTCCCATCAGCGCCAAAGGAGCCTGCATGTATTCCGAAGAAGGCCCGTGTCGTGTGGATTTTCTTTTTGGACGGTAAGCCCGGTTTAGAAATAAACAACGCTTATTCTACTCAAAACTAAACCATGCTTTAATCAGCCCATCCCGGTTTTCTTCCTCACGATGGTAAAACTCGTTTGTAACCGTGTTGTAGTGATAATCTTTTGCCCATTCTTCGTGGTTTTTAGCAATCTGTTTTACAGCATCGATAATAACTTCCAACTCTTTATCTGTCATGGTGGGGTGGAGTGAAACGCGGATAAAGCCCGGCTTTTTGGAGTGGTCACCGGCATTAATCATTTTGGTAATTCGGTGTGATTCTTCTTTTCCGATGCCCAGCAGGATATGTCCGTAAGTCCCCGCACAGGCACACCCGCCACGCACCTGCACGCCAAAGCGGTCGTTCAGCAATTTTACCACGAGGTTGTAATGTACATTATCAAGATAAAACGAAAATATTCCCAGTCTTTCTTTAACATCTTCGGCTAAAATATGGACTCCGGGAATGTCTGCAAACCCTTCGAAAGCTCTTTCCACGAGTTGATGCTCCCGTTCCCGGATGAGATTGGTATTCATCTGCTCTTTAACCTCAATGGCCATGGCAGCGCGCATCGTTTGCAGAAATCCGGGTGTTCCCCCATCTTCACGTAATTCAATATCATCGAAATACATGTGTTCGCCCCATGGATTTGTCCATTCCACAGTTCCGCCTCCCGGTTGATCGGGTGCTTTGCGGTTATACATTTTTTTGTTGAAGACCAGTACTCCCGGACCACCGGGGCCGCCAAGAAACTTATGCGGTGAAAAGAAAACCGCATCGAGATATTCTAACTTGTTTTTGGGGTGCATGTCGATGTCCACGTAAGGTCCTGAGCCGGCAAAATCAGCAAAAGCCAAGCCTCCGTGTTCGTGCATGATCCCTGCCAGTTGATGATACGGAGGTTCTACGCCTGTGATATTGGAACAGGCTGAAAATGAACCGATTTTCACTTTGCGGTCAGCATATTTTTTTATTTGGATACGGAGCTCTTTGGGGTTTACCATGTTGTTATTATCGGGTTTCAGTACCACCACATCAGCAATGGTTTCCAGCCACGAGGTTTGGTTAGAGTGATGTTCCATGTGGGTGACAAAGACAACCGGCTTCTCTTTTTTGGGGATACACTTTCCGTCCTCATATTTGGCACAGTTTTTAAAACCGAGGATACGTTGCAATTTATTGGCTACTTCAGTCATTCCGAATCCTGCCGTTATGATGACATCATCCGGCCCGGCATGTACATGTTCTTTGATTTTTTTGTGTGCGTATTTATAGGCTTTGGTCATCAATGTGCCTGTTTCGGAGGTCTCGGTATGTGTGTTGCCCACGTAAGGGCCGATTATTTTGGAAATTCTCTCCTCAATGGGAGCATACAGTCTCCCACTGGCCACCCAGTCGGCATAAATCATCTTTTTCCGGCCGTAAGGTGTTTCAAAATATTGATCGTTTCCAATGATATTTTTTCTGAACTTTTCAAAATATTTCTCCAGGTTTTGCATGTCTATAAATTTAACGTCCTGTAATGGTAAAAAAAAACAGCCCTTTTCATGTGAAAAAGGCTGCTTTAAATTATATGTCGGGTGTCAGAGAAAAGGACTGACAACAACAAGTACCGTTACAACAACAAAGATTCATTTTCCTTAATTTTTTTAGCAAATATACGATTTTTGTCTGATATCAGTTGTTCGATTGCTAATTTGGAATAGTGATAGTTTTAGACTTTTTGGGCTTTTATTACGATAAAACTGCCTTTTCCATGGCCCGCTTCCACCTCTTGTATATTCTTTATTTCATCAATTTTGCCAAAGATAGTTTGGTAAACTTCGACAATTTCAAATCTTGTATTTTTAAGAATTGCTTTTAGTTCGTCAGTTCCAAAAAATGTGGCATTCTTATAAAATATGCTTTTGTCTTTATGCTGTAAATACAGCTTTCCAACCGGACTGTCTTTATCCACAAACCCAATAACGAGATGGCCTCCTGTTTTTAAAATACGATGTATCTCATGAAATGATTTGTAAATATCATCTAAAAAACAAATGGTTGTAACCATTAAGGCGGCATCTTTACTTTTATTAGCATAGGGCAGACTTTCTGCTGTGCCTTCCAGGGGGTGAAGACCTTTGGCTTTTGCTTTTTTCAACATGGATTTCGAAGGTTCAATTCCTTCTTTGATACCCAATGGCCCGGCGAACATTCCACTGCCAATTCCTATTTCAATAATATTTCCTGTTGAAGGTAATGCTTTTTTAATGGCTTCCAGTTCCGACCGGAAAGCCAGTTTGTTTATGACAAACCAATTGTCATATTCTTTTGCATATAAGTCGAATGGCTTGGTTTTGGGCACGTTTGTTTGTTTTTGTACGGTTGCATTCTTTGAAAAGTGATACTATTAGCTATATCTGCAACATGGATGTGAGGATTCTTTCGTTATTCTTTCCCCGAAATTTTCCTGGCTATCATTAAACGGCCGTAATTATGGAAATAGAGCATTTCCTGAAATTCGCCAAAACCGAATTCGGCGAGCATCTTTTTCAGGTCACGTTCGATAAAATCGAAGGCATAAGGACATTCTCCCTTTTGAAAAGGAATGCGGTAATAAAACGGCATGGCGTGCATGTCGAATTCGCCAAAATCCAAAATATTGAAAGTGCCACCCGGTTTAAGATGGTTATAGGCGTTTTTGATAATGTTCTCGCGAATGTATTGCGGGAAACCATGCAATACAAAGCTTATGAATACCTTATCGTAGATTTTGTCTGATTGAAAAGGCTGGTCAATTCGGCGGTTGATAAATTCGGTATTTGGGAATTTTCCGCAATTTTTTTTGAACTGGATTTCCATGGTATCAGAAATATCCAGTCCCGTAATTGAACCTTTATCATTAAGATACTGCATCATGAGGCAGGCGTTTCGTCCGGTGCCGCAGCCCAAATCCAAAATATGATCTGATTTTTGAATATGCATATCGTTTATGGCACGATGGATGAACCCTTTGTATTTGCCAAATGACAATACATTCATTAACTTATCGTAATGTTTTGAAACAAACGGGTTGAGCTCCACCCCTGATTCAGGATATAGTTTTTCCATGTTTTTTGTTGTTATTCCAGCCATGGATCCATGTCCGTGTTTGGGTTGGCGTAGATATCGGTGTTGTTATAACGTAAAATGGTGTGTATTAAATCAATTTTTCCGATGGCTTCTTTGTTTTCGGGATTCAGCTCCACGACTTTGTTGTAGTCGTTGATGGCTTTACCGTAACGGTTCAGTTTATAAAAAAGCTCAGCCCGTGCGAAGTAAAAATCTTCATCATTAGGCTGGGCTTTGATGGCCTCATCCAGCATCTTAACCATCTTAAGAATATTTTCTTCGCCGGTTGTGTGCTGAAGTTGCTTTAACAATTTCTCTTTTTCCAATTTAAACTGTAATATTTATTCGTAAAAACAGATATAAGAGCTGGTTTCCTCAACTTTATACCTAAAGTTTTTGTGTCCGGGAATGGTAAACGCTTCATGTGCTGAATAATCCTGCCATTTTTCGCTTCCTTCAACCCAAACACTTATTTTTCCGGATGTTACGGTGGTTACTTCTTCTTTAATAGCCCCGAATTCATATTCTCCCGGAGAAATAATCCCTACGGAAAAAGCTTTTTTCCCGTCATCATAGGTGAGCGACTGAACACGTTCGCCATGATATTTTCTTAACTGAAACATAAGCCTTATTTTTTTGGTTTATAATGATGTAAATATACATAAAAAATCAATATAAAACAAGCCTGATTTTAGCTCGTTTTACTTTTTAATACAGGCTCCCTAAATTGCCCCGATTAGTGGCTTTTGTATTTTTCCACAGCCTGTTTTACACTAATATCTCCTGCATAATCGATGAGTTTGGCACCTGTTTTTCCCAGAACTTCGCCTGCTTTGGGGCCAAAATTACCTCCGGTTATGACCAAATCGGCTTGCAGGGTGGCGGCAAGCTGTGCTGCCTGAATGCCGACTCCGTGCTCTGCTTGTTTGTTTTCGGTGTTGGAATGCCAGCTTAGGTTACCGGTTTCACTGTCATAAAGGCTGAACCCGGCTGCGCGTCCAAAACGGTCGCTGACGGGAGCATCCCATCCTTCTCTTTTTGCTGCTATTAAAATTTTCATTTTTCCTTTGTTTTAATTTGATTTATAGCCTGTTAAATAATTATTCTGAAATAAGTTCTTTTACCTTTTCCCAGGTTGAGACGATTTTGTCTTTTAGCATACCCTTATCGTATTCAACAATTGTCTTACCAAGAGAAATGGCTTCGGTAAACTTTATATTATAAGGTATCTCGCACAGCAGCCGGATATTTTTGGCTTGTAGAAATTTTTTGATTTCTTCAGCCTTTTTTTTGTTCAGATCTGCTTTATTGATAACACAACCACTTTTCAGATGCAATTTCTCAATTAGTTCATATACCCGCGACAAATCATGCATCCCGGAAACAGTAGGCTCTGTTACCATTACTACGAAATTGGCACCAGTAAGAGAAGCTACCACCGGACAACCAATGCCGGGAGAGGCATCTATCAGGACGTAATCCATCTGTTGCGATTCGGCAATTTTTTTGGCTTCTTCCCGAACTTTTGTTACCAGTTTGCCGGAATTGTCAGCGGCAATACCCAGCCTGGCATGTACCAGTGTGTTGTCGAAACGTGTTTTTGAAACATAAAATTTTCCGGCCAGTCGTGGAAGCATTTCGATGGTATGTGTTGGGCATATGTGGTAGCAATAGCCACATCCTTCGCATTCCATGGGGTCGATGACAAATTCGCCCCCTTTGTGGAGGACAGCGTCAAAATGACAGACTTCCATGCACTTAAAACAATGAACACAACCCTCCGTGATAACTCTGGCCGTTTTTCCGCTATAGAAATCTTCTTCACGGAGAATTTCCGGGGCTGTCAGTAAATGCATGTCAGCGGCATCCACATCACAGTCGGCAAGTACCAGTTGTTTGGCGCCCAGCGCTGCAAATCCGGCAGTGATAGAAGTTTTTCCGGCACCACCTTTCCCTGAAAGTACAACAATCTCTTTCATGCTTTTACCTCCGTTAACTGGCAAATACCCTTGTAAATTTTCTCCATTTCGCTCCTGATTTCAGGAATTTCATCTATCATAATTTTTCCTTTGGAATATAATCTCGCTGCTTCCATAAGATGAGGAATCTTGCCGATAACAGGAATCCTTTTGTCATGACAATAGTTCAGCACATCATCGTTGCCAATACCATATTTGTTAATAACCACGGCATATTTCTTTTTTAGTTCTTCCATGGTGTCGATGGCCAGTTTCAGGTCATGGAAACCAAAGGGGGTAGGTTCTGTGATGAGCACCACCAAATCTGCATCTTTTACAGCTTCCATTACCGGGCAGGATGTACCGGGAGGGGCATCCAAAATGGTAAACCAGGTATCGTCATAGTTTTCTTTTATGAATTTGCGGGTTTGTTCGATGAGGGGAGTTGCCTGTTCCACACCAATGTCGATACGGCTTTCCATGAATTGAAGATTGTCATTCAGATGGTATCTTTTGGTGATGCCCATGCGATGGGGAACCATGGGAAGCGCATCCTCCGGACAGAGATCCGAGCAGGCGTAGCACGAATGGCAAAGTTCGGGGAAAATCATTACACTGATTCCCAAAAAGGCCAATGCGTTGTATTCACAGATGTTGGCGCATCGTTTGCACAAAGTACATTTGTCCTCTTTCCATTCGGGAACGAGACGATACTTTATCTCTTCATCGATTAACTTTCCCCGGATAAAGAGTCCGGAGTTGGGTTCCTCCACATCTGTGTCTGCCAACAAGACTTTTCGGTCGGTTCCGGCAAACATTTCCGAAAGAAGTACTGCGAGATTGACAGCGAGTGTCGTTTTCCCGGTTCCTCCTTTTCCGCTTGCAATGGCTATTTGCATAATTATTTTCTTTTTATTTTTGAAAAAAAGCAAAGGTGCAAAATCATTACGCGAAATTACACCTTTGCTTTGTTCCTGACGTTTGTTTCCGGACTATTTGTCCAGATCGCTACGCCTTTTTTCTAAAGACTGTAACTGGTTTTTCAAAGCATCGATGGCTGTTTCAATCCAGCTTTTTTCAGAAGCTTCATTGTAGGGAGCCTGGTTGTAATTTCCGAAGCCTCTTCCAAGTCCTCTTCCCAAACCCCTTGCAAAGCCAAAGCCTCTGCCGAAAAATCCGTTACCATAACCTCCGGCGTTGTTTCCTCCACAACGTCCTGCTCCTCTGCCTGTCAGCGGGCCTTGCCCGGCAGGTCCTGTTCCATCACCTAATGGCATTTTAACCTCCTTTTTTTATTGTTAATAAATTCATTTCCCAATGTCGTTATGAACTTATGTTCATTTTGCAAATGTATTTCAAAATTTATGCCATGTCAAGAAATTTTCACATTATTTTTAATTTTTTTTCAAATATTTCTAAGGGAAACACTGAAATTTGTATAAATTGTTGCATGAGAGAGGAAGAGGATGGGTGAAAAATGTTTAAATTCGCAGCAGTAAAAAACAGAGACATGGATGATTTAAAAAATATGGACTGGGGCAGTTTGCCTTTCGGTTATTTCAAAACGGATTACAACGTTCGTTGTTATTTTCGTGACGGAAAATGGGGAGAGCTGGAGGTTAGCTCTTCGGAATACATACCTTTACACATGGCTGCTACGGCTTTACATTATGGCCAGGAAGCTTTTGAAGGTTTGAAAGCTTACCGCGGTAAAGATGGTAAAGTACGTCTTTTTCGCTGGGAAGAAAATGCCAAAAGAATGCGTAATTCGGCCTATGGCATCATGATGGCAGAAGTACCGGATG
>WFNG01000091.1 GCA_015488735.1 Bacteroidales bacterium
ATGGAATTTGTGGAATTGAACGAAGTGACCAAAGAAAAAGGCTTTAAAGTGTTTGATGAGGCCGAATTGGTGGTGGGCATCAACGCTCCGGGATGCGCCGGTTACAGTCGTAAACAGCTTGATAAACTCACCGATTTTGTAAAACGTCCACAGGTAGGTGCCAAAGGGCTGGTGTATGTAAAATACAACGAAGATGGCAGTTTTAAATCTTCGGTGGATAAGTTTTTCGATGCAGAAGCACTGAAAAGCTGGGCGGATAAATTTGATGCGAAACCGGGCGATTTGATGCTGGTTTTGTCCGGCAAGGCCGAAGCCGTCAGAAAACAACTGAATGAGCTGCGCCTGGAAATGGGCGAACGGCTGGGTCTGCGCGACCCGCAGAACTATAAAGCACTCTGGGTGGTTGACTTCCCGTTGTTGGAATGGAATGAGGAAGACGGTCGTTTTCATGCCATGCATCATCCTTTCACCTCGCCCAAGCCGGAAGACCTTGATCTGCTGGAATCTGATCCCGGAAAAGTGCATGCTAACGCTTACGACCTTGTTATCAATGGCGTGGAAATTGGCGGAGGCTCCATTCGTATCCACGACCGCGATATGCAAAAACGCATGTTCAAAGCCCTTGGGTTCACCGAAGAAGCAGCGCAGGAACAGTTTGGCTTTTTGATGAATGCTTTTGAATACGGTGCTCCGCCTCACGGTGGCGTTGCCTTTGGTTTTGACCGGCTGGCCGCCATGCTTGCCGGCAAAGACTCTATCCGCGATTTTATTGCCTTCCCAAAAAATAACAACGGCCGCGATGTAATGATCGACTCACCTTCCGTCATCTCATCCGTACAGTTGGATGAGCTGGGGCTGAAGGTTGTGAAAAAAAAATAACATTAAAACGTTGTGTTTTAGCAGGATAAACATCTGTTAGATACGAGTAATTACTTAATATCCGGAAATGTTGTCATCACATTTTGGAGAAATTGCCGCGTTGCTGACGGCCGTCTTCTGGACGATTACGTCACTGGCATTTGAGGGAGCCACAAAACGTGTTGGCCCTTTTGCCGTGAACTTTCTTCGCCTGTTTTTGGCTGTGATATTTTTAAGTCTCTTGTCGTATTTTACCCGTGGCCTGATTTTTCCCACCGATGCCACTGCACATAACTGGATATGGCTCGGATTGTCAGGCGTTGTTGGATTTATCATTGGCGATTATTTTCTGTTCTCTTCTTACCCTATTATCGGCTCGCGTGTGGCCATGCTGATTATGACACTGGCACCACCGCTGGCCGCATTTCTTGGATGGGTTGTGTTAGGGGAAACAATGAATATGAAAGCTTTGCTGGGAATGTTTTTTGTCCTTGCCGGGATTTCCATCGCCATCTGGAATAAACCCGATGGCGAAAAAATTAAGTTGAAATTTCCCATCCGGGGATTGATTTATGCTTTTATTGGTGCCATGGGACAGGGTGGCGGCATTGTGTTAAGCAAGTACGGCATGGGCGAATACAATGCTTTTGCCGCCACACAGGTAAGGGCAATTGTGGCTATTGTTGGTTTTGCAATTATCATAAGCATTCTTGGACGCTGGAAAAACGTCCGGATGACTTTTAGCAACAAGCCGGCCATAAAACGCATTGTGCTGGGCTCATTTTTCGGTCCGTTTTTGGGTGTTTCCTTTTCGCTGCTCGCCATTCAACATACCGATGTGGGTATTGCTTCCACCCTTATGGCATTGGTTCCGGTATTGATTATTTTACCTTCCGTGATACTGTTTAAACAAAAAGTAACCCTGATTGAAATTGCCGGTGCTGTGTTGAGTGTTATCGGGGTATCGATGTTTTTTATCTGATAATAAAAACTAAAGCGCGAACGCTTTAACCGGCTGGGAATAGCGATTATTTCCATTGGGGAATCTTGTGTTTTTGCGGATTTTGCCGGATGATGTAATCACGCCATGCTTTGGGGTAAGGAACGGCTTTTGTGTGCCTGCCTTCTTTTATGTAACCATCATTGTATTTGGTTATTAACTCATTACCTAATTCCACCCATCGGTGATAAACCAGGTTCCCGGCAGCTTTTGAATAATTTGTCAGGAAAGCAATGCGTTGCGCTCCTTTTTTTTGCAAAGCGATTTTCTCAATGGAATCCTGCTGATGGATAAACTTACTTTCCAGTTCATGCTGTACTTTACGGATGTCTTTCGATATCAAATCGTAACGCGTATTGGCATAGTTGGCGGCAAAATTGAAAACCCACCAGGCCGATTTTGGGGAATAGTGATAAATATCGCCGACTTTATAGGGCTTGGCCACATCTGTAACGCTGCAATAAATAGGGAAATAGCAGTTGGTGTAAGTGTCATCCTCGCCAAACCAAATAAGGCCACCCACATTGTCGGGCAAAAAGTTACGGAGTTGTGCCACGAATGAGAAGGCTGTGTTATAGGTCGAAATGGGCCTTTCCCATGAATAGTCGGCTGAATCGGTTTTCCATTCCAATGGCCGTACCCGGTTGGGATCACCAAAAGGACCACCTTCCGGAATTTTTGTCATGTCCAGCGGTGTACCTTCGTAATGGTCGCGCACCAGTGCAAAAACATCCTGTAAACGCAGTTTTTTGTCGGGTTTTATGAACAGCGGATAGCGTTTGGCTCCCGGCACACCACGGTTGTATGCCATGGAAAAATGCTGTGAGGGTGCTGCCCTGCGAAAGATGCTCCACACGCGGGTTTCGGTATATTTTAAATGTGCCGGCGAAGGTGGGTCATAGGCGTTGTTAAAGGCAAACGGCTTCCCTGATTTGGGATTCCAGTAGCCCCTCTTTTTGGCAAACTTTATGACATTTTTGGAGTAGAGGCAGTTTTCCGGGTCGTGCAGAGGGAAAGTCCCGATACGTGAATGGTTGGCATGGGCAGTCATCATGCCGTCCGGGACACGGCGAGCCACCCAAACAGCACCGCCATTGCCACCTGTTCCGATCATTTCCAACAACCAGGCTTCGTTGGGGTCGGCGATGGAAAAAGATTCTCCCTCGCTGCCGTAACCGTATTTTTTCACCAGCGAAGTCATCACTTTTATGGCTTCGCGGGCAGTTTTTGCCCGGAGCAATGCCAGCCGCATCAAATCCCAGTATTTCAGCGGTTTGGTTTTGTCCCACAGCTCGGTACGACCGGTAAAAGTAGTTTCTCCAATGGCCAGCTGGTATTCGTTGATTTGAAATCCCACGATGGCGTAAGTATGAGCCACCTGTGCAATCTTGTATTTTTTTCCTGAAAGGCTGGTGTAAACCAATGAGTCGTTCACATCGTGGTCAGCAGCCGGCGTGGTATTCAGGTGGTAAAGCCACTCGCCATCGTTGAGGTAAACCAGAAAAGTGCTGCCATCGGCGGAAGCACCGCGTGTTACCATGATGTTGGTGCAGGCAGATGCGGTTATTCCCGCGAGGAGGAGAATGAGGATTGTAAGGAACTTTTTCATGTGTTTAACCTGTTAATCATGTAAGTTTCATCGTATGATATTTTATTTTTTCAAACAATTTGGTAGCATTGACAGAAATTCCAAACAATTGTTATAATTAAGTTCGTAATAATTAACTCCCAAATCCAATGTTTTATAATATTCTTCCTGATGTTTTTTATAATATTTTTCAGAAGGTATTTTCCAGTATTCTTTTCCAAGTTTTTCAGCAAAAAACCACTTTTCCAAAAGTCTGGCAACTCTCCCGTTTCCATCTCTGAAAGGATGAATATGTACAAACACCAAGTGAATTAAAGAAGCAAAATAAAATACTTCCGGTATGGTCAATGTTTCTTTTAAGAGTTTCGAAATGTCTGAAAATAATTGTTTCATCTCCCGTTCAACGAATTCCGGTTCAATTGCTAAATAAGTAAGTCCGGATTTCCCAAAAACACCAACTTGTTCTATCCTGTATTTCCCTCTTTTACTTTTAATCAATAATGTTTTTGATAAAATTCTATGGCAGGTTAAAAAGTCTGTTTCGTTAAGTTCGTTTTGTTGGGCGAACTCGTATGCTTTAACAAGGTTTTCTATTTCTTCAATTTCTTTCCCCGGCTTGAATTTTTCTTTGCTTAATTCATAATTCATAAATGAATTAAGGTCAATACTGTTCCCTTCAATATTTGAAGAGTAAACAGCAGATGCCTTGGTTAGGTATTCAAAATTTCCGTTACCTTTTGAAAAATTGAAATTCTCAATGAGTATAGAAATTTCGTTACCATTAATTTTTAAATATTCGGGGAGATATTTTCTTTCGGTTATTCTCATTTTGGATTTAGTGCTTATGTATTCCAAAGATAACCTTTTTCATAATAGCTTTGATTTTTTACACATGTATTTTCAGGCATAAAGCCTGATTTACTTTTCAATATGCC